>NZ_JBFRLX010000025.1:0-20034 GCF_041470165.1 Vibrio sp. 10N.286.46.A8 | reverse complement strand
GGCAGCACCAAAGAGTGCAGGCGGCTAACACAGAAAAGGAGTTCAACATGTCTGTATCTTTGAGTGATAAAGCAACTGTCGAAAAGGCTTCTACAGAAAACCAACAACAAAGCGAAAAAACAGCAAGTACACCAGTAAGCGCACCTGCAATAGGTGGTGCTGGTCTACGTGGCCAGAGTGCGGGAACTACGGCGCTATGTACGGTAGGCCAGTCAGGAACGGGTTTGACCTACCGTGGCTATGATATAACCGACCTTGCTAATCATGCTCAGTTCGAAGAAGTGGCGCATCTGCTACTAAGAGGTCATTTACCCAGTGAAAAAGAGCTTGATGATTACAAAACATTGTTGGTTGGTCTGCGCGGCTTGCCTCAACCTTTGAAAGTAGCATTAGAGCTTATCCCTGCTGACGCTCATCCAATGGATGTGATGAGAACGGGCTGTTCAATGTTGGGTAACTTAGAGCAAGAATCGGACTTCTCTGAGCAACTATCAGCAACAGAACGTATGCTTGCACTTTTTCCTGCGATTATTTGTTACTGGTATCGCTTTAGCCATGATGGCGTGCGCATTGATACTGAAGATCAAAGTGAAGCATGTTTGGGTGGCTACTTCTTGAAAATGCTAACGGATAAAGCACCGAGTGAACTTCACAAGAAGGTGATGCACTGCTCGCTAACCCTTTACGCGGAACATGAGTTTAATGCTTCGACTTTTGCCGCTCGTGTGTGTGCATCAACGCTGTCGGATATCCACTCTTGTGTCACCGCAGCGATTGGTACGTTGAGAGGTCCTTTACATGGCGGTGCGAATGAAGCGGCGATGGAAATGATCCAAGATTGGCAAACCGCTGATGAAGCAGAAACCAACATCATGCAGATGCTTGCTAACAAAGACAAGATCATGGGCTTCGGTCATGCCATTTATCGTGAAAGCGACCCACGAAATGCTCTAATCAAGCGTTGGTCAAAAGAGCTTGCTCAAGAGGTGGGAGATAAACAGCTTTATGCCGTTTCTGAGCGTGTTGAAGCTGTAATGAAGCGCGAGAAAGGGCTGTTCTGTAATGCGGACTTCTTCCATGCATCGGCTTACCACTTCATGGACATCCCAACCAAATTGTTTACTCCTATCTTCGTGATGAGCCGCCTTACAGGTTGGACAGCCCACGTGTTCGAACAAAGAGAAAACAATCGCATTATTCGCCCAAGCGCAGACTACACTGGGCCAGAGCATCAAGACTGGCTGCCAATCCATTTACGTTAGTCCTCTATATCGAGCCGACTTATATATCGAGGTGACTTTTCTCTTCATGTGATAAGGCCTCGAGAACCAACGAATAGAATTTAACAGATAATGGTGGATGTATGTCTGATGTAAAACTTGAAAGAAACCAAGAGCTTGATGAAAACAAGTATCGAAAGGTTTTACCGGGAACGGGTTTAGAATATTTCGACGCTTGCGAAGCGGTAGAAGCAATATCTTCAGGTGCTTACAAAACCTTGCCTTATACGTCGAGAGTATTAGCAGAGCAATTAGTAAGACGCTGTAATCCTGAAACCCTTGAAGACAGCTTAAAACAGATTATTGAACGCAAGAGCGACTTAGATTTTCCTTGGTATCCTGCGCGCGTAGTGTGTCATGACATTCTAGGTCAAACAGCTTTGGTTGATTTGGCTGGGTTAAGAGACGCGATTGCCGACCAAGGCGGAGACCCTGCCAAGGTGAATCCCGTTGTCGAAACTCAATTGATTGTTGACCATTCGCTGGCAGTGGAACACGCGGGTTTTGATAGCGAAGCGTTTGATAAAAACCGTGGGATAGAAGAGCGCAGAAACGAAGACCGTTTTCACTTTATTGAATGGTGTAAAACCGCGTTTAAGAACGTGAATGTGATTCCTGCGGGTAACGGGATCATGCACCAGATTAACTTGGAGAAAATGTCTCCGGTTATTCAATCCAAAGAAGGTATCGCGTTTCCTGATACTTGTGTCGGTACCGACAGCCATACTCCTCATGTTGATGCGCTAGGCGTTATTGCGATTGGTGTGGGCGGTTTGGAAGCTGAGACTGTGATGCTCGGTCGTCCGTCAATGATGCGTTTGCCTGATATTGTCGGCGTTAAACTGACTGGTCAACGACAAGAAGGGATAACTGCAACGGATATTGTGCTTGCGATTACTGAGTTCCTTCGCAATGAGAGAGTGGTCTCAAGCTATTTGGAATTCTTCGGTGAGGGGGCTCGTGCACTGACCATTGGTGACCGCGCAACCATCTCCAATATGACGCCAGAGTACGGTGCGACAGCGGGTATGTTCTATATCGATGAGCAGACTATTCAATACCTGAAACTCACTGGTCGAGAGCCTGAGCAGGTTGAACTAGTTGAACGCTACGCCAAGCAAACTGGGCTATGGGCTGACGATCTCGATTCTGCTCAATATGAGCGTGTACTTGAGTTTGATTTATCGAAGGTTGAGCGCAATCTTGCAGGGCCGTCTAACCCTCATCGCCGTTTGCCAACCAGAGAGTTGGCTGAACAAGGCATCAGTCAAGCATCTTGGAAAGAGCAGCATGCTAAGCAGTTCAGCGATGAACAGATGCCCGATGGTGCCGTAATCATTGCGGCAATTACTTCTTGTACCAACACCAGCAACCCAAGAAACGTAGTCGCCGCAGCATTGGTGGCAAAGAAAGCCAATCAGCTTGGATTAGTTCGTAAGCCGTGGGTGAAAACGTCATTTGCGCCGGGCTCTAAAGTTGCCAAGCTCTATCTTGAGTCGGCAGGTTTGCTACCTGAGCTGGAACAATTAGGCTTCGGTATCGTGGGTTATGCGTGTACTACCTGTAACGGAATGAGTGGGGCGTTGGATCCTACAATCCAACAAGAGATCATCGACCGCAACCTGTACTCAACTGCTGTGTTGTCAGGGAATCGAAACTTTGATGGTCGAATCCATCCCTATGCCAAACAAGCGTTTTTAGCCTCACCGCCGTTGGTGGTTGCTTACGCGTTGGCTGGCACGATTCGCTTTGATATCGAGAAAGACAGCTTAGGCACCGACAACAATGGTAAGCCAATCTACTTAAGTGATTTATGGCCGAGTGATGCAGAGATCGATGCCGTTGTCGGTGAGCACGTAAAGCCTCAGCAATTCCAACAAATCTACGTAAAAATGTTCCAGCCAGACGAGGAACAGGTGACGACTGAACCGCTTTATGACTGGCGACCTCAAAGTACCTATATTCGCAGACCACCTTATTGGGAAGGTGCTCTTGCGGGAGAACGAAGCCTATCTGGTATGAGACCTTTAGCGATTCTGGGTGACAACATCACTACGGATCATTTATCTCCTTCAAATGCGATTCTCGCTTCGAGCGCAGCGGGGGAATACCTCACCAAAATGGAAGTCCCAGAAGAGGACTTTAACTCTTATGCGACTCATCGAGGTGATCACTTAACCGCGCAACGAGCGACGTTCGCTAACCCTAAGCTGTTTAATGAAATGGTGAAAGACGCTGGAGAAGTCGTGCAAGGTTCATTAGCAAGAGTTGAACCCGAAGGCCAAGTTACGCGAATGTGGGAAGCGATAGAAACCTACATGAACCGTAAACAGCCTTTGATTGTCGTGGCGGGTGCCGATTATGGCCAAGGTTCATCACGTGATTGGGCTGCCAAAGGTGTGCGCTTAGCGGGTGTTGAAGTGATTGTTGCTGAAGGGTTTGAACGAATTCACAGAACCAACTTGGTTGGCATGGGCGTGCTGCCTCTGCAATTCAAAGCGGGGAACAATCGCAACACCTTAGAACTGGACGGCACCGAGCTTTACGACGTGTACGGTGACATTGAAGCCTGTTCTGATTTGGCTCTCGTCATCACTCGTAAAAACGGTGAAAAGCTTGATGTTCCTGTGACCTGCCGACTAGACACCGCAGACGAAGTGAATGTGTACAGCGCTGGTGGCGTATTGCAACGTTTCGCTAAAGACTTTCTCGCACAGTAGGAGCTAGTTATGAACATCAAACAGATAAAAGTACCTGCTACCTACATGCGGGGCGGAACAAGCAAAGGCGTTTTCTTCAACTTAAGTGACTTACCTGAAGCTGCGCAAGTTGCCGGAGAAGCTCGAGACGCATTACTTCTGCGCGTGATTGGTAGTCCAGATCCTTATGGCAAACAAACCGACGGCATGGGTGGTGCAACATCCAGTACCAGTAAAACCGTTATTGTTTCGAAAAGCAGTAAAGCCGATCACGATGTTGATTACTTATTCGGCCAAGTAGCAATAGACAAGCCGTTCGTTGATTGGAGCGGTAACTGCGGCAATTTGTCTGCTGCAGTGGGCCCATTTGCAATTCATAGTTGCTTAGTCGATTCGAATCGTATTCCAGAAAACGGTGTGGTGGAGGTGCGAGTATGGCAAGTGAACATAGAGAAAACCATTATTGTTCATGTACCTATCACCAATGGGAAAGTCCAAGAGTTAGGTGACTTTGAGCTCGATGGTGTCACTTTCCCCGCCGCTGAGATCCAAGTCGATTTCCTAGATCCAGCCGATGCGAGTGGCTCTATGTTCCCAACAGGGAATGTTGTCGATTTTTTAGATGTTCCAGATCTGGGGTGTATTAAAGCGACATACATCAATGCCGGAATACCCACCATTTTTGTCGATGCTGAATCGGTTGGTTACCAAGGCACAGAGCTTCAATCCGATATCAATAGCGATGCCAAAGCCTTGGCTCTGTTTGAGTCCATCCGAGCACATGGTGCAGTAGCTATGGGTCTTATTGATTCTTTAGAACAAGCTGAATCACGCCAACACACACCTAAAGTCGCGTTTGTTGCTAAGCCTCAAGCGTACCAAGCCTCCAGTGGTAAATCGGTTGCTGCCGAAGATACTGACCTTCTGGTGCGTGCTTTGTCTATGGGACAACTGCATCACGCCATGATGGGGACAGCTGCGGTCGCCATTGCTTCAGCGGCGAGTGTGCCAGGTACGTTAGTGAACTTGGCAGCCGGTGAGGGTTCCCGAGATTTTGTGACCTTTGGTCATCCATCAGGAACCTTAAAAGTGGGTGCTAAAGCTATTCAGACGGAAAGCGGCTGGAAAATAGAACGGGCGATTATGAGTCGTAGTGCCCGAGTGATCATGGAAGGTGCCATCCGTGTGCCTTTTCCTAAGTAAAGCGATTGTCGTGAACGGTCAAATGTTCACGAACACAACGCTGAGAAAAGAGTGCACCCAAGTGACACAGCCAAAAGCAAGGCGCTTGGACTAATGGATAAATCATGGAGGAGGCATTATGTCTGCTACGAATCGAATGAATAGAAAAACAGATTACATCACCGAGTATCAATGGGCGAGGGAAGACCCCAATTCGTTCTGGGAAACGCAAGCACAAGCGATAGATTGGTTTGAACCACCAAAAACGATATTACAAACTGATGAGAATGGTATTGAGCGTTGGTTTCCTGATGGGGTGATGAACACCTGCTGGCTCGCGCTGGATTATCATTGTGAAAATGGACGAGGTGACAATACCGCGCTGATTTACGATTCTCCAGTTACAGGAAATCAATCCTCATACACTTACAATCAATTGCGTGACCAAGTGGCAAAAGTCGCAGGTATGTTAGCCACGCAAGGCGTAACCAAAGGCGATCGTGTGGTGATCTACATGCCAATGATTCCTGAAGCGGCGATGGCAATGTTGGCCTGTGCACGACTAGGCGCGGTGCATTCGGTGGTGTTTGGTGGTTTTGCTCCTCATGAGCTTGCCGTTCGAATTGAAGATGCCGAGCCCAAGGTGTTGATTACTGCATCCTGTGGTGTCGAGATAAATAAAGTCCTGCCATATAAGCCGATGGCCGATCGCGCGATCATGGACAGTCGTTGGAAGCCTGAGAAAGTGGTGGTATTCCAAAGAGAGCAGTCTCTAGCCGAATTGAACAACGAACGTGATGTACTTTGGCAGCAAGCTGTTGAGGATGCTTTGCCTCACGTATGTGTGCCTGTTCTAGCGACTGACCCACTATATATCTTGTATACATCAGGGACGACGGGTAAGCCAAAAGGCGTGGTGCGCGATAATGGTGGTCATGCGGTTGCCATGAAATACTCGATGAGCACTATTTACGATATGCCGCAAGATGGTGTGTTTTGGGCAGCTTCTGATGTCGGTTGGGTCGTGGGGCATTCCTACATTGTGTATGCGCCATTGATTCATGGCTGTACGACCATTTTGTTTGAAGGCAAGCCAGTACGAACGCCAGATCCCGGCGCATTCTGGCGTGTGTGTGAAGAGTACAACGTCGATGTATTGTTTTCTGCGCCAACAGCGTTTAGGGCAATCAAGAAAGAAGATCCCGAAGGCGAGTTGCTCACCAAGTATGACTTATCATCGCTCAAGTCGATTTTTATGGCGGGAGAGCGTTTGGACCCGCCAACATTGGATTGGGTTGAATCTCATACCAATAAACCGGTTATCGACCACTGGTGGCAAACCGAAACGGGTTGGGCTATTTCTGCCAATCCAACAGGGCTTGAATCTTTGCCTGTAAAAGCGGGTTCCTCAACCAAGCCAGTACCCGGTTACCAAGTGGAGATCCTCAATGAATTGGGTGAAATCGCACAAACGAATCAACAAGGGTTTGTGGCACTTAAACGACCATTGCCGCCTGGTTGTTTACCCACGGTATGGCGCAATCATGATCGGTTTGAATCCGGCTATTTGAGTCAGTTCCCAGGCTATTATGTTTCTGGGGACGGTGGCTATCTTGATGAAGATGGGTATCTATTTATCATGGGCCGTATCGACGATGTGATAAACGTAGCGGGACACCGTCTGTCGACGGGAGAAATGGAAGAGATCGTGGGTGGTCACCCAGCCATTGCAGAATGTGCGGTAGTCGGTATTCACGATGACTTAAAAGGGCAGCTACCTCTTGGTTTAGTTGTGCTAAAAGATGGCGTAAAAGTCGATGGCATTGAGTTGCAAGCGGAGTTGGTTGGCAAGGTTCGCAATGAGATTGGCGCGGTCGCGTGTTTTAAGCAAGCCTTGGTTGTTGAGAGATTACCTAAGACGCGCTCCGGTAAGATTTTGCGCAGAACCATACGACAGATCGCAGAAGGTGAACAATATGTGGTGCCTTCGACGATTGACGACCCTACCAGCTTAACGGAAATTGCTGAAAAGCTCGGAAAATAAGTTTTGTTGGTTAGGTAATCTAATCTTCGGCTTGTTGATTTATACATAAGCCAGCGTGATGGTTTACCTAAACTCTACTTTATTCATCCGCTTATCCATTTCGTTTACTATGACCTCATTATGATTCCCACATATTGAGGTCTTTTTATGCGAGCTTACTTTTTGTTGATTGCTTTACTGGTCAGTGGTGCTGCTAGTGCCAGTATTTCAAAGGATGAAGCGAGTAGAGCGTTGTTAGAGCCATTGAGTCAACCCAAGATATTTAAATGTGTGTCCAAGACTGGCGTCGATCTCTATCAAGCGGTTTTTGATATGGGCGTGGGGTATGAAGCCGACCCGATTAACTCGAAGATGATCGTTAATTCAAGGAAAGGCCGCTACGAATATCAAATCTTAGGCGCGGTAAGATCTGAAAGAGCTGGTGAAATTGTTGTGTTGACTCGTCATGTGGGAGCCGGTGTTAAAGTTGCCGCTATGATTGATGACGAAAATGGCAAGATACTGGGGATCGGCGATAAAAATCATTATCGAGATTGCGGTGTTAGGCCACCACCTAGTGCAGAAAATATGCAAAACTTTTGGTCCAAAGGCTAAGAGCGACATCTGAAAGAGAATAATTATAGAGAAAGAGCGATGAGGCGACCTAATTGGTCGCCTTTTTTGTTTGTCAGGCTAAGGCGAGCTCAAAGATATATATCAATAAGCACTTATGCGATGGTTGAATGATACATAACTGAACTTGATGTATCGTCTAAACGTGGCTTTATTTATCTCATTAACGGTTCTGCTTAAGATGGCTCTACTCCAAACGAAGAACTAAGCGAGACTCCTATGAAATTCACTAAACCTTTTCTTTTAGCGACACTGATTGTGACTCTTTCTGGTTGCGCATCACCAGCAATGGATAACGAAAATGAGAATGCTGCACGTAATCGTGGTGCTGTGGGTGGTGCTTTATTAGGAGCGACAGCAGGCGCTCTAACTGGAGATGCGAGCTTAGCCGCGAAGGGTGCTGCATTGGGTGGTGTGACCGGTGGTGTTGCTGGTTCAATGAAAGATACGGACGATGCAAGAAACGCACAACGAACCCAAGTCACTGCTGATGGTCTGGCGCAAGACAATCGCACCGATGCAGAAAAGCGAGTTGCTGAAGTAGAGGCTGAAATTAAGCTTATTGAACTAGAACAACAGCTTGCTGATCTCAAAGAAGAGAAAGAGGACAACGGCGCATAAAGCTGAAGCTACAACTAAAGCTAAAGCCTAGATATTCGTTTAATTGAAAATCATTCAAACAGAATGGCCACATAATGTGGCCGTTTTTGTATCTAAAATACACACTTCAAACAATGAATTAATTCAATAACTTGTATAGATACTCGTGGCAAGTAAACTAGACTCAGTTTAGATATTAATTTGGTTTGAGAAGCGCAATAGTCATGAATGTCACCTTAAGGGCCGCAAAGCACGCGGATTTGGAACAACTTAACGAGTTAATGTTCGATCTCCACCATCATCACCACCTTGCTAGCCCAGAGCACTTTAAAACGGCAGAAGAGATTGAGCAGGAAAAAAGCATTGCACGTTACTTGGATGATCCTGAATGCTTGGTTTATGTGGCATTAAAAGGTGAGCTCATTGTTGGCTTTATCTCCGGACATTTTTGTGAGCTTATCTCAACGGTGAGTAAACCGGTGCCGATGGGGAGTGTCGATGAACTGTTTGTCTTGCCTGATTATCGAAAAGAATCGATTGCTGAAAAGTTGTTTAGCAAAGTTGAAGCGACTTTTGATGATTATGGGGTTGAACAAGTCTTTGTAGAGGTTTGGGACTTTAATTCACCTGCCAAGGACTTCTATCAAAAAATGGGGTTCACACCTCACATTCAATGGATGAGGAAGGCTTTGCACAAAACGTAGACAGCGATTTTGTGCGTGTTTGATTACACTAGAGCAGTCTTTAACTTTTTCTCTTATTTTTAGGTAAACTCGTTGGCTATTCGATATTTATTAGTTTTCATATTGTCTCTTTTGAGTACTACTTCCGCTTGGGCAAGCAACACTTTGCCCGATCATATCGCGGGCGCCTTGTGTGTAGTACGTGCTGATAACCAAATCGTGTTGGTTGATGAGTTGATTACAGGTCAATTGTCTCTACCGGGAGGCACTGTGGTTTCTGGTGAACCGCCATCGGTCGCGGCGCAACGAGAAACTTGGGAAGAGGCGGGGTTGTCGGTAACGGTCGGTGATGTGTTGGGATATACCGACAGTGCCGTTGTGTATGATTGTGTCTCTGACTCTGAAGTGATCAGTTACAAAGCTCGAAATGAGTTAGGTGGCTTTGAGCTACCAATCTGGTTTGCTCCTCATTATGGTGTGGAAGTCAGTCGCGCGATGTTATTGCCACCTACGGAGTTGCAAGCCAATGAATACCGTTACCCAGAGCAATGGTCTGAGATTAACGAATTCTTTCTATCCGCGACAGATCAACCTGTGACGTATGTGACTGAGCTGGTGGGCGCGGCACCGAAAGTCCATCAAGTTGAATTAAATTGGATTGTGTCGCTTCAAAACGCGTTCGATAATATGCCAAGCGTGTTTGCGAATACTGTGCTTTTAACTGACTCGTTAGCGAAGCCATGGATTTTCATCGTGATATTGCCGCTAATTGCTTGGCATTTTGGCCGTAACTTCGCGTTGAAGTTTGGCTTCACTTTGATCTCGGTGACATTGCTCACTTTAATCGCCCATCAAGGGTTTGGTTTTCCACGTCCGCATGCTTACTTGCCAACATTGAAGCTAGTGATGAGCAGTGGCTATAGCTTTCCAAGTTTATTGGCTGGCTTGTGGGTGAGTTTAACCTTGTTAGTCTTTTGGAAACTAAAGCGCCTCTTGGAGCAAAAATCGATTTTGATAGTGCTCGCGGGCCTACTGTGGATTATGTTATTTACGTCTTATTCAGGCAGTGCGTTCTTTAGTGATGTCTTAATGGGAGGCGTATTGGGCGCGTTAACGACTTGGCACATCGTGAGATTAGATGCGAAACCTGATGTTGATATTAGTGCCTTATTAAGCTCTAAAGGTGTCTGGTGGGCATTGTGCTTACTGTCGATTGTTCTCACGGTGATATGGCCACTGCCAACATTCTCTTTCTGGGTGGCAATTTTGATGACGATTGCATGCTTAGTAACGTTAACGGATGCGAAGCCTTTGGTCGGCCAGTTTTCATTCAAGATTGTATTTGGAGTGATGGCGATGTTGTTAGCGGGAAATCTGCTGATTAGCTGGGCAGGAAGTTTCGTCTCATTCAGTGGCATCGCTTCATTTATCGTTGAGACCTTACGTTTCCCAATCTTGATTCTATTTGGTGTAGTGGCATTTCGTCTGCCATGGAAAAGAGAGTAGGCGAACCGACTAATATAAAATCAAAAAAGGCTGTGCAGTGCACAGCCTTTGTCATTTGTGCAACAAGCAAAAAGTAATTCTCACTATAGCTGCTGAGCGTTTATGAGTTGAAGATAAATTTCTCAATAGCGACCGCTACACCATGGTCGTCGTTGCTTGCTGTGATGTGATCCGCCAGTTTCTTGGTTTCTTCCATTGCGTTTTCCATTGCAATGCCAAGGCCAGCGTATTCAAGCATATGATGATCGTTTTCAGCGTCACCCATGCAGATTACTTCTTCTGCTGTAATACCCAAGTGCTTAGCTATCGCCTCAATACCGACACCCTTGTTTGAATTTGGGTTTAGGAACTCTAAGAAGAATGGTGCACTTTGCACGATAGTAAATTGAGTCTTAAGCTCTTGTGGCAACTTGCCGATGATTTCAGTCAGCTTGCTTGGTTCTGCGACAATCATAGTTTTGATGATTTCGTGGTCATCTTCTAGTTGAGAAAAGTCGAACTCGGTAATCTCTAAGCCGTTAATACGCGCTTCAATACCAGTGTACTCATTGTTCTCAGGTGTGATTAAGCCATGAATCTTGCTGAATGCATGAACATAACCACCAAGCTGTACAGCGAGGGCTGCGATCTCTTTCGCGGCTTTACCATTGCTGATCTCACTATGAATGAGTTCTTTTGTAGAGACGTTTTGAACCATAGAGCCGTTGTAGAAGAGCACAAAGTCATCTTCGCCGTTGATTGAAAGCTCGTCTAACTTACTCTGCATGCCTTCTAAAGGACGACCAGAAGCCAGAACCACTTTCACACCTGCAGCGCGTGCTTTGGCAATCGCGTCTTTGTTCTCTTGAGAAATTACTTTATCACTGTTGAGCAGTGTGCCATCCATATCAAGAGCAATCAGTTTGTACATGTTGTTCCTTACTAAAAAATTAAAAGCTAACGAAATCTAATGGGCGAAAGGATAAGGGAACTTGAAAGTTCAGGCTAGGGCTTTGATCAACTCATTTATCAGTACTCATTTGTTTGACCAAAAGGGGCAAGTGCTTTAAGGTCTGCGGTTGATTAATTTCATCAAATGATTGAGCTGAGGGTAAGTTGTACAAGATTAATGAAATGTTTGAAACCATCCAGGGCGAGGGCGTATTTACCGGCGTTCCTGCTGTTTTTGTTCGACTGCAAATTTGCCCTGTAGGCTGTTCTTGGTGTGATACCAAACAGACTTGGGAAGCGTTGCCGGAAGATGAAACGAGCCTTGGTGATATTATGGTTAAGACAGAGGATTCACCGACTTGGTCTGCAATTGATGCGCAAGGAATCGTGAATGAATATATCAAGCAAGGTTACACCGCGAAGCACATTGTGATTACTGGTGGTGAGCCGTGCATCTATGATCTTGTCCCTCTTACTGAAGCATTTGAGCAGCACGGTTGTCGCTGTCAGATTGAGACCAGCGGAACATCAGAAGTAAAAGCCACACCGGATACTTGGGTTACGGTGTCACCAAAAGTCGCAATGAAAGCCAAGTTGGATATCCTTGATAGCGCACTCGTTCGTGCGAATGAAATCAAACATCCTGTTGGTACAGGTAAAGACATCGAGCAACTAGATGCTCTTATTGCTAGAGCCGATGTCCCTGAAAATACAGTTATTGCGCTTCAGCCGATTAGCCAAAAAGAACGCGCAACTCAGCTTTGTATTGATACCTGCATTGAGCGCAATTGGCGCTTATCAATACAAACTCACAAATATTTGAGCATCGCATAGGTTGTATTTTTACTGGACAAGATAAGTCGCTAGTAGAAGGTTCTCGTAAGGATTTAAGATGAAAAAAGCAGTTGTAGTATTCAGTGGTGGTCAAGACTCAACAACGTGTCTTGTTCAAGCATTAAAAGAGTATGATGAAGTTCATGCGATTACGTTTGATTATGGTCAGCGCCATAGACTCGAGATCGAAGTTGCTGAGTCATTGTCGAAAGAACTTGGTGTGAAAGCGCACAAAGTAATGGATGTGACTCTGTTGAATGAACTGGCTATCAGCTCTCTGACTCGTGACGATATTCCTGTGTCTCATGAGTTGCAAGAAAATGGGCTGCCGAACTCATTCGTTCCTGGTCGTAATATTCTGTTCTTAACTTTGGCAGGTATTTACGCGTACCAAATCGGCGCTGAAACTGTGATTACTGGTGTGTGTGAAACAGATTTCTCAGGCTACCCTGATTGTCGTAATGATTTTGTGAAAGCGATGAATTCTGCGCTTGTACAGGGCATGGATAAGCAGCTTGATATTAAAACACCGTTAATGTGGTTAAACAAGGCTGAGACATGGGCGTTAGCAGACCAGTACTCAGCACTTGAGCTTGTTAGAAACAAAACACTGACTTGTTACAACGGCATTGTTGGTGATGGTTGTGGCGATTGCCCTGCATGTGAACTGCGTAAAGTTGGCCTTAACGATTACCTAGGTGATCGCGAGGGTATTATGGCTGATTTGGTTCGTAAACAGGCTGAGAATAAATAACATCAGGTGAGTCTATTGGGTCGTTATAAGCATCGATGATGCAGTTTCGACCATTATTCTTCGCTTGATAAAGTGCTTGGTCAAGAACCGAGTATAAGTCATCAAAGTCACTTAATGCGTTTGAGGTTGCTAGATAAGCAAAACTCGCGGTTACATTAAGTGGCTTTTTGCTTTCTGATAAGAAAACTGCACTCGAAATAGCATAATGTAACTCCTCTACACGCTCTTGTACTTCAGCTGGTTTTGTATCAGTAAGCATAATCAGAAATTCTTCGCCGCCTAAGCGCCCGAACAGCTCACCTTTAATTAAATGTTGTCTTATTTGCTGACTTATATGAACGAGTGCTCTATCACCAGTAGGGTGGCCATATTGGTCATTAATTTTCTTGAATTTATCTAGATCGAGCAAAACGAGAACATGTTGTTTTTCTGTTCCTTTGCAGGCTTTGATACGCTTGATTCTTCGTATTATCTCGGTCCGACTATACGCCTTTGTCATGGCATCGATTGCTGCTTTTGCACGAATGGCTTTGTTTGTGAAGATCATAAAGCTAGCCGCACACAGCAATAGAATAACAACGATGTTATACACCATCCTTTGATGTTCCATCTTTTCGATTTGAAGTCGGTCTAAATTTGCTTGATGTCTCAGGAAAGAACTCTCTAGTTCTTTTTCGTACCTAGCATGAGCTAGATCTAGTGCTTCAAAAGCCAACCTATTATCTATATCTCGGGTTTCGAACTGTATTAATGTGTATCGCTGATAGAAATAGAAAGCTTGCTTGTAATCGCTGAGAGTTTGATAAATATCAGAAAGTTGAAGTAGTGCTTGAGCTGTGTATTTGTGTCTTGTGACTTGTTCGGATAGCTCCAAAGCTTGTTGTGCATAATTGAGCGCTTCCGTTTTAAGTTTTTGCTCTTCGAACATATCGCTTATCGCCAAGTAAGCGTTAAGACGAATGACGTCGTTACTTAATTCATTCGAAGCTGACAGAGAGTTGACTAAGTAACCTCTTGCCAAATCATAGTCTCTAATTTGAGTGTAAGCTTTTCCTAAGCCAAGACTTGTTAGTGCGATACCGTAGCTATGTGAAGATGAGCTTAGCAGTGTTCTTGCTGTTTGAAAGTGGTTAATTGCTAAGTCACTTTGCTCTTGGTTAAGGTAGAGATCTGCAAGGCTATGATGCACTTGTGCTTTCATCAAATCAGAAGCACTTCCTCTTAATGTGAGTGCTTCTTTGAGGTACTCTGCCGATTTTTCATATTGCTTTAACTCTTTGAGCAAATTACCCACATCGTTATAGATCCCCGAAATATCATGTCCTTGTGGGAACACGTTGATCAGTGCGAGATAGGTGCTTAACGCTGCTTGATAGTCGCTACGGAAATGGTGATTGTTGGCGATGACTCGATAAGTACCAAACTTTGGTAACACAGGGTCAGCAATGTCATGCAAATCCGACTGAAGTGCAGAACAATAATAGTTCGCTTGATGGTATTTAGCTTGCTCATTGAGAGAACGACATAATTGGTATTTTAATAATGCTCTACCTGTAACATCGTTGATTGATTGCATTTTTACTAATATGGACAAAAAGCCTTGCTGAGCTTCTTTGTACTGACCTTGTCCATCATTTACTAGGGCGTTAATAAACGCTTGTTCTATTGCTTGGTAGTCACTGTCGTTTGAAGCGATTCCATAAAACGGTTGATCGCGCTGGCTCATGTATTGATATAGCAGTGCCGATAGGTAGAGCTTATCCCCGTAGGTTGTTGAGCTAGTGTAGCGTGTTTGCAGCATGTTCAATGCGCGCGAAGGGGAATGAGTTAGAGTCGACAAATAGAGTGCGTTCCAATCAGCATTTGGAGTTGTGTGGGGAGCTAATGCCGAGGAGCTAATTGTTGGATAAGATTCATGATCCAATGTTGATGCTTGGCTAAAAGAATAAAGATTGATGAAAAGCAAAAAGGCAATGAAAATGAAGTGAATCACGAGATAATATCAATCAGATAAAGAACGATATTCTATTGTTAGTTTGATGTTGCTTCAATTTTTTTGGTAGGTTGATGGTTTTTTATGTGAGGTAAATCTCTAATTATCAATGGCTTATTATGGGTAACCGGTCGTACGCTATGTACGACCGATCTTGAAAGCTAGATGTATAATTTCGCTAGATCAGAAGGCTCTAGTTCTTTGCCTTCTAATGTTGCATTCCAGTTAGTACCAACAAGAACACCATCTTCAGCTAGGGTCAGTAACCAATCTTCTACAAAGATATCTAGTGGGATTTCTAATACTTCGAAGTCTGCCCACTCTTCAACGTTGTGAGTCTGAGCGTCCTCTTTTGAAGACCAGAACGGCATCACTTCACTGTTTTCGAATTCACTTGAGTCACATGCTAGCCAACCTTCTTCGTTGCGAAGGCCCCATACCAGTTTAGTTTCTTGTGTTTCAGAAACGAAAAGTTCTAGATTTGCTTGAGTATCAGCGGTTAGTTTGCTCATGAATAATTTCTCTATGTTGATAACAAGACAAGATTAACATTATACAAGGGGTAGGTATATGGCGATCAAGGAATTATAAGGATACTGAAACGCTTACCAAACGTTTCAGTATGGTTTGAGTGCGGTAGAATCTATTTGCCGATTTTAGTAAATATATGCCACTCTTCTTTGATGTTGCCTTTAAAACCAACAACAGAGGCTACGACTTTTCTGTTCAATGCATGATTAGTTTCAGTGTCATTATCACGGAAGCCAGCATCTCCGTACCCTACGGTATAGACTCTTGATGGCGGGATACCGTTGCTGATGAGCGCACGTCTTACATTGACCGCACGTTCTTCTGAGAGCTTGAGATTGTATTCGGCATTACCTACTTTACTAGCATAACCTTGCAATTGAATACTTGTGTTTTCGTAACGCTTTAGAAACGCAGCCATTTGACGAATTTGGCTCAGAAACACAGGTTTAATTTCTGCAGAGTCATTGGCAAATAAAATATGAAGATCTTTTTCTTCGCTAGACTCGAAATACGAGCCACAGCCATCATTATCTATTTCAGCGCCTATTTGTGTGTCTATACATAAATCGCGAGCGTTGATAACACCATCATTATCATCATCTTCGAGATCATAACTTTGTGTGGTGCTAGGAAGAGCACGATAAGTGAATTCATCATTTGTTTCAGCCATGATGTTGGCAGAAGCAACCACGAAGCATAGTGGGAGTATAGTTTTGAGAAGCTTCATTAATATTCTACCTTTTCATTCCATTCTTGTGGAGTCTCTACACGTAACCCTGTTAATAGATTACCTGTCGCATTCATGACTCTATACTTTGCGTATTGTACATCGTACTTAGCGTCTAAAAATCCCTTACGTGCTTCGAAGAGTTCATTTTCAGTGTTAAGTAGATCGAGAAGGGTACGCTTACCAATTCGGTATTGTTTTTCATAAGAGATAACGGTGTCAGAAGCCGAGTCTACGTGATCCGACAAGAAATCTTTCTGCTGAACGGTTAAGTCAAGAGCGCTCCATGAAAGGCGTAAGCTTTCTTCTACATTACGGTAAGTACTCTCACGTAGGTCTTTTGCTTTGTTGAGTTGATAAGCGGCACTTTCGGCACGGTCTTGATCGGCTCCACCGTTATAGAGATTGTACTTTAAGCGAAGCATCGCAGAAAATTCATCGCTGTTGCCTTTCGTACCACCTGCATCATCGCGCCACCTTTGAGCGGCTTCAAAAGAAACAGTTGGGTAGTTGGTACTCTTCGACTGCTTGTATTGGAACTTCGCTGAATCTACGTCAGCTTGTGCAATTTTGATAACCGGGTGTTGGTTAAAGGCTTTTGCCAAAGCACCGTCGATCGTATAAGGAATAGAGCCTGCATCAGCACGTGGGTATACCAAGCCTAGTGGGGCTTGGCCAACAAGGCGTTTGAATTGAGTATGGGCATCAAATAAATTATTTTGAGCTGCCAGTAAATTACCATGCGCTTTTGCAATACGAGCTTCTACCTGAGACATGTCTGCCGTAGATCCAATGCCTGAATCAACTCGTTTCTTGATATCTACATAGATATTTTTGTGCGTCGCCAGATTGTTTTCAGAAAGTGTAAGCACTTCATAAGCTTTAACTGAATCAAGATAGACTTTGGTTACTTGCAGTGCAATATCTTGAGCGCTAGATAGTAATTGATAACGGACAGACTCTGCATCAGCAGCGGTACGATCAATGTCGTTAGAAGTATTCGCGCCATCCCAAATGAGTTGTGTCAACGTAATTGCTGCTTCTTTACGCGTTAGATCTGTTGAGCTCGAATTCGTCGCCAAATCCGTATATTCGTAACCAATGCCACCGTCTAAATCTATACTCGGGCGGTAAGCTCCACCAGAAGCATCGTTAAGGTAACGTTGACTTACGTACTGGTTATATGCCGCTTTGATTTCAGGGTTACTTTCTAAAGTAAACGCGACGGCTTGCTCTAAGGTTTGTGCGCTAGCCGGTAAACTGAGTGCAATAGCCAACCCTAATGTAGTCGTTTTAATCCAGTTCAATTTCAATCTCCCAAAAATGGAGTATCACCTAATTTTGTCGCTTTTAAGCTCGAATATATCAAATTTAGATGAACCGCCAAAAAAATAACGAATGCCCAATGAGCATTCGTAAATGGTTGTAAAGTTGTTAACCGATCGTCGTACAATTTAAGTCGATTTTGAGTACTTAAATTTGATTTGAGTGTTTGGGTTATCTTTCCCTAAGACAATAACTTATATGGAAGTTTTCGTCATCTTAATTATCACCCAGTGACCGTTATCATTCGTTTACATTGTAAGTTATTAAACATGCAATTCATAGCTAGGAATTATATGACATTAGATGTTATATTGTCACTAGATTATAAAATTGATGTCACTATTTTGACGTCGCAAACAGAAAATGAGCTTAGGGATTTATATGGACATGACAGTATTGAATGCGAGCGGTGCATTAGCATTAGGTCAACGCATTGTTATTTCGATAGATGGCACAATCAAGGTCCTAGAAGACGGCCAGCCATTACAAGCTGGGGATGTCGTTTTAGAATCCCAAAATGTAAATTCTGAATCTCAGATTTCAGTTAAGCGCTTTACGCCACAAGGAAAAGATGGCGATGAAGTCGAACTTGACCAAGACATTGAAAATATTTTTGCCGCTTTAGAAGAAGGGCAAGATCCTACAGAGTTAGGCGAAGAGTTCGCAACTGCAGCAGGTGTACGTGGATCGAGCTTAGTGAGCAGTGGGACCATTGAGCGCGATGGTGACGAAACCATCCCAGTTACCGAATTTGTAACAAGTGGTTTCGAAGGCTTGGGTTTGTCCCGAACTCAAAGCTTGAGTTTGCTTGATCTGTTCCGTTCAATAGAAGTTGAGCCAACCGTAACTATTGAAGACAGCCAAATTATTAATGAAGGCTCAACAGCAATTTTCGAAGTAAGTCTAAGTAAAGCTGCTTCAGGCGATGTGAGCGTTACGCTAGAGACGTTATACGGAACGGCAACAGCGGACGACATCACAAGTATTGTTGTGAAAGATGCCGCGGGTAACGTAGTGACCCCAAACGTTGACGGCTCTTACACAGTCAAAGCGGGTGAAACTAAGTTAACCGTTGAAGTCGAGACCAAAGACGAAGGTACGTACGAAGGCGATGAGAAACTGAGCCTGAAAGTGACGGGTGCAACCGGCGTCACGGGTACGGGTACGGGTGAGCTAACCATTAAAGATGATGGCACCGGTCCTGTAGACCCAACCGATCCTACTCCGCCAGTGAATCCAGATGATCGCCCAAGTGTGAGCATCGAAGACAGCAAAGTTATTAACGAAGGTTCAACCGCGAGCTTCGATGTCAGCTTAAGCAAAGCTGCATCCATCGACGTCAGCGTAACGCTAGAAACCCTTTACGGCACAGCAACAGCGGACGACATCAACAGCGTTGTTGTGAAAGATGCCGCTGGTAACGTAATGACACCGAACGCTGATGGCTCTTACACAGTCAAAGCGGGTGAAACTAAGTTAGTCGTAGAAGTCGAGACCAAAGACGACGGCACGTACGAAGGCGATGAGAAGCTGAGCCTGAAAGTGACTGGCGCCACGGGCGTGACAGGCTCAGGTACGGGCGAGCTAACCATAAAAGATGACGGCACCGGCCCTGTTGACCCAACCGATCCTACTCCGCCAGTGAATCCAGATGACCGCCCATCGGTGAGCATCGAAGACAGCAAAGTGATTAACGAAGGCTCAACAGCGAGCTTTGATGTGAGCTTAAGCAAAGCCGCATCAGTTGACGTGAGCGTAACGCTAGAAACCCTTTACGGCACCGCAACAGCGGATGATATCACCAGCATTGTGGTGAAAGATGCCGCGGGTAACGTAGTGACACCTAACGCTGATGGCTCTTACACAGTCAAAGCGGGTGAAACTAAGTTAGTCGTTGAAGTCGAGACTAAAGACGACGGCACATACGAAGGCGATGAGAAACTGAGCCTTAAAGTGACGGGCGCAGTCGGCGTAATTGGCACGGGAACCGGTGAGCTGACCATCAAAGATGATGGTAAAGGTCCTGTTGATCCAACAAATCCAAATCCAGATGACCGCCCATCGGTGAGTATCGAAGACAGCAAAGTGATTAACGAAGGCTCGACCGCGAGCTTCGATGTGAGCTTAAGCAAAGCTGCATCCGTCGACGTGAGCGTTACGCTAGAAACCCTTTACGGCACAGCAACAGCGGACGATATCTCTAGCATTGTTGTGAAAGATGCCCAAGGTAACGTAGTAACACCAAACGCTGACGGCTCTTACACCGTCAAAGCGGGTGAAACTAAGTTAGTTGTTGAAGTCGCGACCAAAGACGACGGCACATACGAAGGCGA
>NZ_JBFRLX010000024.1:0-9441 GCF_041470165.1 Vibrio sp. 10N.286.46.A8 | reverse complement strand
CTCAACCAAATAATCTCAACATGCCCATTTTTATATCAAACAAACTAAATGAATAAAAATATAAAAAATTTGGATTTTTTAGAAAATAGAACAAAAAACAACCAGCAAGATTGCCTTATGAAACAATAAGATAGGGAATTGACAAGCGAGTGTAAGCGGTAAGTAAGAGAGTTCGAGCAGTATGTAAGCCAATGTAAGAGTGGCGCCCTATTAGAGCGCCACACGAAAAGCCTTTACTTTACAGCTCAAGCTTTTATTTTATAGCTCAAACTTAAAGCTTTAGAAGAACCTTAACTGAGCTATCAACTAAAGAGTCATCGATATAAGCAATTTTGTTTGAAGAGCTAGCGACCATGTCTTTCGCTAAGCTTTCTTGACCTACAGCTTTAGGTGGTTGACCTTTACCCGTAAATACTCGCTTTGCCCAGTAAGCTTGAAGCTGTGCTTCTGTTTTCTTTGTAATTGCTTGGTGAAAAGTACCCTTAAGTGGGTGACCGTCTTCCAAGTCTACCGCTTCAATCTGTAGAGACTTTGCTTTACCTAGATACAGTTTTTTAACTGTTGAAGCGTCCAGCTCACTCATTGATGGATTACCAACAACAACCAAACCAGCGAAAGCGTTCATGCTGCTAAGAAGAGCAGCGGCTACCAATGCTTTTTTAAACATAATTCTCTTCCTTAAAATACAGCGTCGACTTTAACCGTGTACAAGATGTTGTCTTCGTTCTTGTAAGACGCGTTAACACCACCATTAGTTGAACCGAAGTTGGTTAGGTAGCTAACATCACCTTTCAGCGCGATATTAGGCATAAAGTCCCAACGAGTACCGATGCTGTAAGTTGTGCGTTGGATATTCATGTTGCTAGAGATAGCGGCTGCAGAGCCGAAAGCATATTTAGTAGCAGCACTTGGGTTCTTAACCATGTTTACGTATTGACGTTTAACCTGGTTGTTACGTTCTGCATCGTCTGTCGATTCCATGTGCGCTACAGTTACGTAAGGCGTGAATTCGTTCACACGGTAAGCCGTTGTCAGGTAAGCAGAATCTACATCGTGATAGAAACCTTCAACCGTGGTACGAGTAACTTCTGAAACTAGCGATAGGTTACCGTTGTCGTATCGACCACCAACACCGTAGAACTTTGCTTTCTCATCGTTAAACGTTGTGTTTAAAATAGGTGGCTTATTCTTAACGTTCCAGTTTGTTGTTGAGCTTACCACTGCTTGAGCGTAAACCGTACGTAAAGTCCAAGTGTCGTCTGTCCAGTTGATCACACCACCAGCGATGTCATCAAACTGCGTATCAGCATTGTAGCTATGCTTAGACGCTGAAAGCTTTTGTGAACCTACGAAACCTTGGAATGATACTGTGCTGTCGTCTAACTCAACGTCATAGATGAAATCACCACCAGTAAGTGACGTAAGAACCACAGAACCATAAACTTCACTAGGAACGCGAACGCTTGTTTGAGCGTAACCCACTTCTAGGTAGTCAGAGTACATGAACAGAGGAAGACGTAGCTTACCGCCACGGACTGTCAAATTTGGTGTTACTTTATGGCTTAGAAATGCCCACTCAACATCCGGTGTCCAGTTTTCTTTCTTGTTACCGCGAGCAACCATTTGCACTACAGCTGAAGTAGAGTCGTTAACTTCAAACTCACCTTGCAAACCAATTAGAGAACCTTCATCAAAGCGTACTTTGTTTTGTGACTTCATGAAACCATGGCTATTGTTACCAAGTTGCATGTTCAAAGACGCAAAACCATTGAAGCTAAATTTATCAGCGACTGAATTTAGTTCTTTTGCTTCAAGAATAGCGACCTTGTTCTCAAGCTCAGCCAATTTTTGCTCATCTGTAGCGTGTGCAGCGAATGAAGTCGCAAGTGCTACCGCTAACGGCAATAAGCGAAAAGAGGAGTTAGTCATTGTTGTTCTCCGTTATACTTTAAATTGTGATGTTGATTTACTCAGCTCTGTAACGATGCCACTCAGTTGGTGACTTAGAGCTTCGAGTTGATCTGTCGACTGAGACACTTGATGAGAGCACTGTCTAAAATCATCCATATGGGTGTGGATTTGTTTTGAAGCACGAGCTTGATGCTCTGTAGTACTTGCAATTTGTTTGTTGAGCTCGGTAATTTCTTCTACCTGGCCACTAATTTCTAATAGATAGTCACCAGCGTTTTGCGCGTCTCCAACCGCCTGTGACGAGCTCGCTAAGCCTTGGTCCATAGCGCCAACAGCAGCGTTAGAGCCGGACTTAAGGTCGACCAACAGGGCATTAATTTCTGTTGCTGATTGTTGAGTATTGTTCGCTAACACGCGCACTTCGTCGGACACAACAGCAAAGCCTCGGCCATGTTCACCAGCTCGCGCAGCTTCAATTGCAGCATTTAGTGCTAATAAATTCGTTTGCTCAGCGACACTTTGTATTGTGTTTAGTATTGAGCCAACATTGCTTGCATTCTGATCGAGTTCTTTCAACTTACAGGCCGTATCACGGATGTTTGTCGCAAGCTCTTCAATTTCTTTACTCGTTTTAAGAACCACTTGTGTTCCTGTTTGAGCACTAGAATTGGCTTTTTGAGCTTGAGAATCTGCATGCGATGCAAAGTTAACAACTTGTTCTATGAGGTCGATGATGTTATTGACCGCCTCGGTAACCTCTTCGATGTGATCACGTTGAGTGCTATTTAGAGCCAAGGTTTGATTCGACTCGCTACGAATCTTGTCGCTGACAACCTCAAGCTCGTGTCCAATGCTTAACGTACTCGCGATAATGCCTTGTAGCTTTTCAATGAATTGATTGAAACTCTCAACAAGCGTTGATATCTCATCTTTTCCTGCGTAGTCGATGCGTACCGTTAAGTCACCATCCCCAGTCGCAATCGCCTTCATCTTTTCTGTCACAAGCAATATTGAGCTAATAACCGATTTGAATATTGCGTAACCAACCGAAATCACAGAGATCAAAAAGAACACACCTAACCAAATAGATTGATTCGCAGCGTCGTTTGCGGCTTTTTCAGAGTGCAAGATAGTGTCTACGACCTTCTGACTCGCGGATGCACGTAACGTCTCGCTTAACGCAACTAATGAATCATATTCAGTGCTAAGTTGGTTCGCTCTGGAGGTCAGGCTCTCGAAAGAGTCATTGAGATTAATAAAATCTTCGCTCAGCGCGTACGCAGAATCCGTGTACCTTGCTAGTTGTTGTGACAGTTTATTAAAAGCTGTCGCTTGTGAAGGTAAAACATCGGCACCACGACTCGCTTCAACTTGCAGTTCAGAAGAAATTTGACGTGCAAAATCGAGAGCTTGCTCATCTTCCATCACGACAGCAGCTTCGAACTGTTGCTTCACGTTAGGTAAAAGAGAATATATTTTCGTCGCATGCTCAAGTGCAGGGTAGTAACTTGACTCTAACTGCTTTAGGCGCTGACTATTATCATTATGAATAAAGACATTTATTGAGATAATGGCAGCTAGGCTAAGAGATATTATTGAGAGCAGTACAATAAACTGTACTTTAATGTTGATATAGCGAGACAATAGCATAAGGTTTTTTCATTAGCGCTGGTTGTGGCTGATGGTAACGTTTGTTCATATTTAATAGCGAACACATTCACTAAACAAATTTACCGTTATGTTCAAAGCCCGCTTATTTAATTTCTTTAATTAAGTTCAGCTCTTTAATTTTGCTGTCCCAGTCTTCTTTCCACTCTAATAGTTTACGAGCAGGCATTGGACGAGCGATAAAATAGCCCTGAACCAATGTGTCGACATTACTGATTTCACGAATGTCCATCCAAAGAGAATGATCCTCAACCCCTTCAGCAACCGTACTCAGTTCTAATAAGTGAGCCAAGTAGAGAGTAGCGCGAACAATGGCATGGCTTGAACGACTGCTCTGAATGTTTTTCACAAAGTCGATATCCAGTTTCAGTGCTGAAAATGGCAGGTCATCTAATTGCTTGAGTGAAGAGTAACCTGTTCCAAAGTCGTCAATCGCCAGGGGAATACCACGCATGCATATCCTCGTGGTGGACGCTAAAGCAAGAGCGACACTTTCAACTAAATCAGATTCTGTTAATTCCAATTTTATCTGCTCTGTCTCAAGTTCACCTTGGTCGATCAAAGCGAAGATATAATCAACAATATCACCGTCAATAATATCTTTAGCTGTCAGGTTTATTGCAAATCTCCGCTCTCCGAGAAATGACTTCTCATTGATCGCTTGATTGATTAAATACTTCATCACCTCTCCCATTTTTCCTGACTCAAGTAACCGAGACAAAAAGAAAAAAGGGCTGAGTACGCCATAACGAGGGTGCTGCCATCGAATTAGCGATTCACTTTCTCGCCATTCACCACTATGGATACACACTATCGGTTGGTAATAGAACATAAACTCTTGGTTGCTTACCGCTTTTGCTATGTCTTCATCCGTAATAACGATGTCGCTATTAGAATTAGAAGCAGCCGCTTCTTTTGTAGAGTTAAGGTTAATTAACTTTGACAGCGACTCTTTTGCTATTGGCTTCTCAAGAACACCAAGCAAATTCAGGTTAAACGCTTTACACATCTTCCTTGCGGCATCGAGCACTGTTTTGCTTTCCGCACTTGTGATGATGATATTGCCTTGAAAATCGGCCTCAGCAAGGCGTTTTAGGAGTTCGATACCATCGATCATCGGCATATTCAGATCACATAAGATCAAATCGACAGAAGAGGCTTCAATAAACTCTAGAGCCTTATATCCACATTCAAAAGGTTGGACATTTTCCATACCCAAACTCTTTAAAACCATCCCCATTACATTCAATTGAAAAGGGTGATCTTCTATCACTACAACATGCTGGTTCATGGTAGCTCCTTAAATGGTTTGATTGATTCTGAACAATAAGTCTTCAATTGGTTCGTCAGCTGTTCGAGGTTATCGTAATGTGCTTGAATACCATCTAAGTCACTTAAGGAGACCAATTCCATTGTTTGCAATTGATTGGCAATGTCCTCTGTGCCTACCATTTTTGCAGCTCCCTTCATCTTATGAGCTACCTGTTTAATGGCTTCGAGATCTCGCTGTTTGCACGCAGCTTGAAGCAGAGGCATGTCAGCTTGATGGCTCTTGATAAAGTCAGTGATGATCTGCATGACGAGATCTTGGTCACCAAACAATTCGGTTAAGTTGGCGAGATCAATCGGAGCAGAGCTCGGCTCACTTTTAGGCTCCGAGGAACTAATACAAGGCTTATCGACAACAGATTGCACCTTATCAAGATGTTTGATTATGGTGTCGCCAATCACCCTTAATTTGGTTGGTTTTGATAAGAAGTCATCCATACCAATCTCAAAGCACTTATCATTTTCCCCTTGTACAGCGTTTGCGGTTAACGCAATGATCGGAAGACGAGGTTGGTTTTGGCTCTGCTCTTTTACTCGGATCTGCCTTGTTAACTCATACCCATCCATCTCAGGCATGTGGCAATCGGTAATTAGCAGCCCATAATCTTCATTATCTAAGGCAACAAGTGCTTCCTTGCCGTTATCTACCATGTCGGCATGGAAACCTAATTGCTCAATTTGTTGAAGAATTATCTGTTGATTGATTGGGTGATCTTCCGCTATTAAGATAAGTCTTTGATTCTGTTTGGCAGACTCACGCGACTCAGTACTCAATTTCAGATTATTATCATCTTGGACAATATCTTCCACAAACGCAGGACAGTTGTGCAAACAGTGCATCAACTGCGAAGGCAACAATGGGTTTGCTGACAGATTCCAGCCCAATTTGCATGGCGCAGGCGAAAGCATTCCTTGTTCACTGACACAAATAAACTGCACGCTTTCGGCGAACGTATCAATGCTCTGATCTAGCTCATGAGGAATAAACACAAAATCAGGCTCAATGGTATCGACCCAGTGTGCGAGCTCTTTAGTCACCTGAACATTCTTTGAGATAACCTTAATACCCCAAGATGTTAGATAGTTCTCTAATTCAGATTGCTGCATGAACGTTTTGGTAAGTAGCGCCACCTTGCCATTCATGTCCGCCCTGTTATTTTCAGCGAGCGTTTTAAGCGGCAGCGTAATAGAGAACGTTGAACCAATGTTGATCTTACTCGTTACGTTAAGACTCCCACCCATTTGTTCAATAAGTTGCTTCGAGATAGTCAAACCAAGGCCTGAACCACCATATTTCCTCGTGGTTCCTTCATCGGCTTGAACAAAAGGTTGGAATAGGTTTCGAATGTGTTCTTCACTGATACCGATGCCACTGTCAAACACCTCGAAACAAATTTGTTGCTGTTCACCATCCAGGTCGAGTAACTTTGCCGCTAAACCTACGGTTCCATATTCTGTAAATTTAATGGCATTGCTCAACAAATTATTCAGAACTTGCCCAATACGAATGTCATCCATTAAGACTAAATCATTCAACTCAGGGTCTAACCAAAATTTGAACTGTAACCCTTTGGCGTGAGCTTGCCTCGCCTGCAACTGAGTCACTCTAAGAGTCAATGTATCTAGACTTGCAGGCTGATAATCTAGGGTCAGCTTACCGGCTTCAATTTTCGAGAAATCGAGTATATCGTTAACAATATGCAGTAGGTTATTCGCCGACTGACTCAGCGTTGTATGGATTTTCTGAACTTCATAACCAACTTCATATTGCTCAGACAATTCCAACAAGCTAACAATCCCTCCCAATGGAGTGCGGATTTCATGACTCATGTTTGCCAAAAATCGAGACTTGGCCTCAGTTGCGGCGATAGCACTTTGTCTTGCTTGTGTTAGCTCTTCTTGCTGTTGTTTAAGCTCTGTTATATCAGTAAGAACAGAGTCCCATTCATAATAATCGCCAAGATCAGAAATCTTGCTCTGCAAATTGAGCCATCGGTTTTGGTTATCAATATTCACTCCAATATCGAGGCTTAGTTTTCCCTCTTTATTTCCACTACGTACCTTCTTAATTAAGGTTCGACGATCCTGAGCATTAAGCGGTGCGAAAAAACTAATTGGAGAGCGGCGCAATTGAGCAGGAGTAAGCCCTAAAAGCTCCTCTACCCCATTACTAATAAAGACGAATTCAATATCGTGAAGACTTCGTTTGGGCTGAATATGCTGTATAACCGCGCCATGCAAATTGTTCGCCAGTTTCTGTACTCGGTCATCGGCACTTTTTGCAATTTTTTTCGCTTCGTAAAGCTCAGTAAGATCATCAAGAATGGTCACTGAGCCTTCGATATTCCCGTTGGAGATATAAGGGCACTTCCAATACGCGTAGTGTTTACTGCCTTGCGGCGAAACGACTTCTTTTTCTAAGCGAGGCAAAACAACCCCGTGATGGATCATTGTGTCTTCATCGGAGTTATTAACGATAGTTCCTTCGATTAACTCAAAACCAGTAAGCTGCTGCGCGGCACTGTTCAGACTGATTATCTGGTTATCCAAGTTACGCACAACAATAGGAAACGGCATTGCGTCCAACAATGAACGCTCGAACTCCACTTGATGTTTGAGAGCGGATTCAGTTCGCTTTCGATCTTCAACTTCACGTCTTAGTTTCCAACTCCATGCCATTACAAGCATAATGAGCACCGATGCTACAGAGATTAAAATGGCAGCACCCAAGATAACATCTGCCGTATCCACGCCTGATTCATAAGACACATCCAACCAATGCTTCTTGATCTGCTGATACTTGTGATGAGGTATGGCGAACAGCGCTTTGTTAATAATATTGTTCAGCACTTCTTGGTCGGCTTCGACACTGTAGGCGACTGGAATATCGTTGTCTTTAGATAGCAGGCTTGTTACGCGTAAGTACCCTGAATACTGGCCCTGTAATAGAGGAGACGCTAAATAGAGCGAAAGCATCGCTGAGTCTACCTCTCCTGTATCCACGGCATCGAGCAAAAGCAACTCAGAGCTATAGGTCTTAATTGGGCAAGCCTCACAATAGCGTTTCACAAGCTCTATTCCGACACTGTCGTTTATAGTTCCAATAACGGAGCTCTTCGTTAACTCACCGAATACCGCCAATTTACTCGTATCACTTTTACCAACCAGTGCCCACGGCTCAACCATGAAAGGCTTAGAATAGAGGTGATGCTCATCGTCACCAGTAGAAGGTGTCGCCTTAGTATGAATTACTGGAAGAGAAACTGGATGAGCTTGGTTGCCCTGTAAATCGAGGTCGTTGTCGTAAATAAAGTTTAACCCCGTAAGTCGGGATATTTCACTCAATATATCAATCGAAATACCATCAGGCTTACCTTCACTATTCATGAAAGATATAGGCTTAGAGTCTGCCGTCGATGATACATATATGTTCGGATTAAGAAGAAGGAACTGCTGTTCTTTTTCAGTTAATAGCAGCTTGTTTTTACTAACGACTAACAGAAGACGCCTTTGTATTTCGTTCAACCACTTTTTGCGAATATTAACAAGCTTGCTTGAGTTATCTTGGTTTATAGCGTTATTGATAATACCCAGCAACTTCCTATTTTCAGGCGTATCCAGCAAGGCAATAACATAATTATTTAAGGGTAAACCATCATGTAAGTTGACCGACAAAAATAACTCATAGGGGCTATTCATTAACTTGTTGTGCAGTAACACTCCATCATCAACAATGGCTAACGCATTCTCTCGAGCTACAGCAGCAATCGCGGTTTGATAGGATGAATATGACTTAAAAGAAGAAAATGGGAGAAGCGATTTCACAGAAGACGCGTTACTCGAGTCTTCAAAATAAGCCAGGTTTCGTCCCTTCATTAATAAGTGGCTTTCAATAGGCTCACTACTTAGGCTAACCATTCGACTAGATAAGATAGGTTTAGAGTAAATAACACCGCTACTAGAAACATTTTGTTCAGCCGTAATAATGGCATCAACTTGTTCAGTTTTAAGTACGTTATTTAGATCCGACGGAGAATGAAAACCGACAAACTCCAAGCCATTCAACTCACGCTCTGCATAGAAACCGGTCAATTCAGGCAATAATCCCGAAACCTCCCCCTCTTGGACAACAACGTACGGAGAAAATCCTGAGGTTTGAACTCCGATGGTAATCGAACCACTAGCCTTAACGTAAAAAGATACGGAAGAAGCCAGGATAATTAGAGAAAGTAGATTAAAAGCGCGGAACATGAATAACCTAGAGTTTTATTAATTAGTGCACCTTATATCTTATTCACAGTCTCGACTCACCAATTTGCACTGAACAATATGGAACTTCTGTTTAACGCAATCGGTTGCTCCGTTTTGGCAGTATGACTTATAAAATGAATTGTAAGCAGTTGATACAAAGCTTAATAACCCAATCAGCTACTAGGTTGGTCTCCCCGATGTTATATGAGGTCCCATAACAATGATTAAATTTCTACATATCAGTGCAATTATATTACCTATAGCTTTGATCGGCTGCGGGGG
>NZ_JBFRLX010000023.1:0-17929 GCF_041470165.1 Vibrio sp. 10N.286.46.A8 | reverse complement strand
ATATTTAGGACGGTACAAAGTAAAAATAAAAGCCTCAAATCAATGGGCTTGATTTTGCTACCAGATTTGAGTTCTTTGTTAGGGGGGATGACTTGTCGTTTCAAGATACGTGAGAGTGGCTTGAAGAGTCGTTGAGGATCGGCGATCGAATTCACTTTCAAGTATTTCATAAACCGTATGTGCTTCAAAGTTTGCCAACTGTGGATAAAGTAACGGCTCTTCCAAAAGCAACCCGATCAGTTTCTTATGGGGACAAACACCATTAAGCGCAAGTTGATTGAGTGCTGCGTGCTGAATGCCGATAGACGAATGTTTGATCAATTCTAATAATTGTTGCTCGTCATTGATGTGTTTTATTAAGCCGACTCTTAAAGATAGGCAGGGTGATGACATCAGTGACAAACGGTTCTGTTGTATCCAATCATCGCCAAGCCAGTCGAGGATGTCGCCGATATTTTCGGATTGCTCATCTAGCAAGAGTTCTAACGTGAGCTGATTAAAGCGTGATGATTGTACATCGGAAAAGCTTATATTGTGTCGACATAAGGCATGAATCAAGGCGTGAAATGCCGCTTTGGTTAGATGACTTATTTTGTCGTCAGAGCAAAGGCCGCACAGCCATGTTTTGTTTGAGCAAAACTCTAGAGCGATCGCTTGATTTTCTAGAGCCTCTATCTTTGCAGATCTGTTAGAACGCTTCTTAACTGATGTTAAGCTTGAGGGGGCGGTAGATACAGCTGGAGAGTGAGTTTGCATTAGTGAATCAAGTGTTGATGTCACAAGTGCTGACTGTTCATTGGTGCCATTGATTACCGTGTTATTCATTTCATCTATAGGGGCGATGCTCGTTGTTGTTCTAGGTTTTAATGAAGAATCCGCAACTATGATACCTGATGTCCCTAAAGTGAGTTCTTTTAAATAGCTTTGGTGGCTAGTTTTTGGGTTTTTCGAAAGGTGTTCAATTAACAGTCGCTTGATAGAGTTACTACAAGCTTCCTGCTGAAGTTGTTGCCGAATAAAGGCGACGCTAAATTGTTCGGAAGTTTCAGTTAATAGGCTGTTTAGGCTGTCGAGTTGTTCTGACTCTTCCAACTTTGAAAACACTTGATAGAAATGGGGTATAAAACGGGCTAGTTGCAACTGTTTATGCTGAGTTTCCAAATTTGAAATCAGTAAAATAACCGCTGCGGTTGCATTGGCTAGATTCGGTTTATTTTGAAGTTGGTCAATGACATGCAGTTTATCTTTGTTACTCAGTAGCCCTATGAGTGAGTTGAGCAGCATACCAGATAGCAGCAATTCAAAATTAAGGTGCTTTATATCTACTAGGTAATTCCATTTCGTTAATTGATGTACAGAGCTCTCTCTGATGGATGGGTCTGAATGAGACAGGCCGTTTAAAAATACCTGCAGATATTCACGACAATCCATTTCAGATAGACGCTGAAATGCCACTTTTTGGCAGCTAATATCAGGGTGTTGTGTGGCTTTGTATAATACGACTTTGTCTTGAGTGTTTCTCAAAAACATCCGAGTATCAGCGGTGCTTTTGAGTACGTTGTTTTCATTTAGCAGAGTCGGGGAGTGGCGCGAAAGTAAAGCAATGAGTTTGCCTTTTAGGTCTGGCTCGGGGTCATTCTGAAGTCGGTGTAGTATACGCAGAGACTGTTCATGATCTAATTCGTGTTTGTGATTGTCTAAAATCCGCGCAGCTATCAAGCTGATGTCATCTCCGTCATTCCAACCTCCATCCCAGTAGTCATTTTCGTCGCATACTGCTTCCAATAATACAGGAACAGCGAGTAGAGAGTGTTGGTTGTTCTCAATAGCCATTAACGATGACAATTTAATTTCGCTGTCGTCCCAGTATTGATAGCAGTTGAGGATGGGCTCAATAGGAGCTGCATTATCTAAAGCGAGGCATTCAAGACTAGTGAGAACAAGGTCAGGATTCTGGGACTCTAATCTTTCTATAATCAGATATTTAGTGTTTTGAAAACGGCTTAATATTTGTGCTGCCAATACCTGTTCGGATAGGTTTCCAGTCAAATAGATGTGTTTAACTTTGTGAAGTAATTTATCTAGAGACATATATTCAAGCACCACTGAATTAACAAGTTTGAATAATAACTCTTATCATTTCTAATTGTATGATCCTAATCATATCTTTAATGTTTCATGTGTTAATAATAGGGGTAGATGATAGTAACCCCGAAGGAATGTCGATGAGCATCGCACTAAAAAGCTTGGTAGGAGTGTGTGCCCTTTTCTCTGCAACTCTATACGCCGCTCTGCCCCCTATGAGTATAAATACGGCGAAGGCAGAACTCGGTAAACGACTGTTTTTTGATACGCGCTTGTCCGGGGACGACTCGATATCGTGCTCCAGTTGCCACATTCCATCTAATGGTTTTTCTTACCCTGAACCGTTGAGCCCTGCCTATACGGGGAGTGATGGATTTCGCAATGCTCCAACACTTATTAATACAGTCTATAAAGAGGTGTGGTTTCACGATGGTCGTATTGGCACCAACCTAAACGATGTGGTGCGGGAGAATATCACTGAAGACTGGCTGATGAATATGGACATGCGTTTGATGCAGGAACGCCTCAAACAAGATCCAATATACGTCGAGATGTTTAAAGCGGCCAATCTTGGAGAACCGTCAAATGGCGGAGTACGCAAAGCTCTGCCTGAATACCTAAAAACATTGACTTCGAAAAACGTCCCTTTTGACAAGGGTGAGCTTAGCGACTTAGCGAACCAGGGAGAAAAACTGTTCACAGGCAAAGCGGGGTGCAGCCAATGCCACCGTGGCGCACTGTTTTCGGACGGAAAGGCACACAATACCGGAGTGCCAGAAAATCATGAGATATTTTTAGACCCCATGCGACATCAATCTTTTCTTGCCTACAACATGTTTATGGGTGTGCAAGATTACTTAACGTTAAAGCGCGATGTTGGTGCGCATGTTCAAACTCATAAAGCGGATGGTAGCGATCGCGGTAAGTTCATAACGCCAACGCTGCGAGAGCTCACTCAAACTGCGCCATATATGCACAATGGCATGCTTGCCACGCTTGAAGATGTGGTTGAGTTTTATAATCAAGGTGGTGGCGAAGATTCAAACAAAGACTCTCGACTCACCACACTTTCTCTAACGGACTATGAAAAAAAGGCGCTGGTGGCTTTTTTGGAATCGTTATCTGGAGACGCCCTTATAGGCGAAGAATACGAATGGTTAGACTATGACTTCGGCTACGAATACACGGAGGATTGGTCAAATGCTCGTAACTAAACGCTCTGTATTAAAGGCAGCACTCTTTGTTCTTATTGGGATGACGGGGCTTCCCAATGTTGTTAATGCAAAGGTACAGCTTGAGCCTCTAGGGGAGGTGCCTGTACCTGCGGATAATAAACAAACACCAGAAAAAATTGAGTTGGGAAAGGTCTTATTTTATGACGGTCGGCTAAGTGGCGATACGACGAGCCCATGTGCTGGTTGCCATATTCAATCTCAGGGCTGGGGTTTTCCTGATGACTTATCCATGGGATATCCGGGTACGGTACATTGGCGTAATAGCCAAACGATTATTAATGCGGCTTATTATGACAAATTTTTCTGGGCGGGCAGCGCTATGTCATTGGAAGCGCAAGCCAAAGATGCTGCGAAGGGCGCGGTCGCGGGTAATGGTGAAGATGACATCATGGAAGCGCGTTTAGCGTTAGTACCTGAGTATGTTGAACGTTTTAAGCGAGTGTTTGGTGATGATACTCCGAAAATACACAACGCTTGGCGTGCTATAGCCGCGTTTGAACGTACGATGATTCAACGTGACACACCAATAGATAACTATTTACTCGGTGACAAAACCGCTTTGTCTGAGTCCCAATTGAAGGGTAAAGCACTGTTTGAGGGCAAAGCGAATTGCATAGCTTGTCACAACGGGGCTTTGGCTTCTGACCAGAAATTCTACAACATTGGCGTGCCGCCAAGCCCTTGGTGGAATGATGATGGACTGGCACAGATAACGTTTCGATTTGAGCTTTATTCTAAAGGTGTCACCGAAGAGATGTACCGCACTACAAAAGCTGATCCCGGTGCTTACTTTCGTGCAAAACGTAAAGAGATGTTAGGTAAGTTTCGCACGCCAAGCCTACGTTATACAAAATACACTGCGCCCTACATGCACAATGGCACTATTCCAACTTTAGAAGCGGTGATTGATTTCTACGACCGAGGTGGTGTGGCGGATGATGGGCGGACAACTGGATACCCTCAGACCAAATCTGCGTTGATTCAACCTCTTGGTTTAACGGAACAAGATAAAAAGAACTTACTGAGCTTTGTAGAAGCATTTTCAGGTGATCAGATTTTTATTGAAGAGCCGACCATTCCAGAATACCAACCGCTATTTACCAAAGAAGAACTTGCTGGAGCAGAAAAATGATCGCCCACTCAGAGCAAAACTCGAGTAAACGACACAACAAGTGCATGATGTCACGACGTGATTTTTTACTCTATTCCAGTGCGGCGACTGCCGTCTCTATGGTTCCTCTTACCTTATTTGCAGGAACGGATTCTGAAACTCAGGTTGAAGGTCGTATTGTTGGTTACCCACGTAAGAAAATCGCAAAGTTAAGTCAACTCAGTAACCACACTCCGGTTCATTTTCAATATCCCGATGAGGGGAAAAACTCGATTGCGATGCTGGTTAAATCCGACATTGAATGTGGCGGTGGGATAGGGCTACAGCGTGACATTGTGGCTTATTCGATGACGTGTACTCATCAAGGTGGACCATTAACTGGAGCTTATAAAGCAACAGGAGAACATCGCATTGTCGGGCAGTGTCCATTCCACCTGTCTACATTTGATTTGCGTCGCCATGGAATAATGGTGTCTGGTCAAGCGTTCGAAAGCTTACCTCAAGTACTGCTGGAGCTAGAAGGTGATGATATCTATGCGGTCGGTGTTATGGGGTTGATCTTTGGTCGGATGGAAAACCTGATCGATGTGGAGGTTAGCTAGATGACTCAATTTTCTTTTAACGATAAATTGGCTGTAAACGATAAATCAGCTTTAAACAGCCAGTACCTGCAACCGACCAGTACATTACTGCCACCTGCTAGTGCGGAAGTCATCACAACAGCGTGTGACTATTGTGTTGTTGCGTGTGGTTATAAGGTTTATCGCTGGCCTGTGAGTAGCCCTTCCGGTGGCCCTGCTGCAAGTGAAAATGCATTTGGTGTCGATTTCCCGGTTCATGCTCTGCAAGCTTGGGTTTCGCCACAGCAACATAATATTGTTTCGCATAATGGCAGACCACATCATGTGGTTGTAGTGGCAGATAAAGACATACAAGTCGTCAATAAAGGCGGTGACTCTTCGGTTCGTGGTGGACTGCTCGCAAGAAAGCTTTATAACCCAGAAACACCAACCAAAGATCGATTGAAACAACCACTTGTTCGAATTAACGGTCAGTTACAACCGGTAGAATGGGATTTTGCGTTGGATATAGCAGCCCAAGTCGGCCGTCATGTGATTGATACGCACGGTTCGAACAGTTACTGCGTAAAAACCTATTCCTATCAGTATATTGAAAACACCTATGCGATAACAAAGTATGCATTGCGTCATGTCAATACCGCGAATTTTTCGTTTCATGATACGCCGTCAGATGTCACCGCAACCCCAGGGTTTCGAGATGCGGGTTTTGATAATTTTGCTCCAAGTTATGATGATTGGGGCGCGGCAGATACTTTGATGATCTGCGGAACGGATCCGTATGAGACCAAAACCATCATTTTTACGCAGTTTATTATGCCTGCGGTGCATCGTGGAATGAAAACCGTAATTTTGAACCCTCGTGAAACCGCTGGAATAGCGTGGCTTAAAGCTCAAGGAGGATTGCACCTCGATATTAATCCCGGCAGCGATAATCTTGTGATTGGCGCAATTGCTCGGGTGATCTTAGAGCAAGGATGGCAAGACAATGAATGGATTGAAAACTGGGTCAATAATAAGTGGGAATCAAGCTCTGGCTTTGGCCAAGGTACACGTAATACACCTTGGCAGTGGAGAACCACTTGGGGCAAATTCCAAACGAATGGCTTTGATGATTATAAGCAATGGAATTTGGAGCAGAAAGAGTACGCACCTGAGTATGCCGCATCGATCGCGGGTATTGATGTGGAGAAGATCCACAAAGCCGCTGAGATGTTGGCAATGCCAGTGAATGGTCAACGAGTTAAAGCCTCAATTGGTATAGAGAAGGGCTTTTATTGGTCGAATAATACCGGAAATACCAACGCCATTGCCTCCCTTGCAACGATCATCGGTACTGGTGGCCGAGAAGGGCGCGTGATTGGTCGATTTGGTGGGCATCAACGCGGTGGGTTAGCGGGTGGGAAACTTCCAAGAAACAAGTCACCTGAAAAAGTCGCAGGTAGGCGCAGGCGCTCAATAGACACCGATAGATATCTCTATTCCGGGCATACCCGTATGGCCCATGTCATTGGTACAACATGGATTCAAGCTATGTGTGGTAGTTATGGGTTGAAAGAGAAATTCACCGACTTAACAACACGTAACCCTCACCAAGCGATGCGACGTGATAAGCAGCACATTATAGATACACTCAAAAAGCGTGCAGATTCCGGTGGAATGGTCGTCATCAATCAAGATATTTATTTACGTGATCCTATTGGTAAACAATTCGCTGATATCATCTTTCCGGCCGCGACTTGGGGGGAAGAGGATTTCATGCGCGCTAATGGTGAGCGTCGTCTACGCCTTTACCAAAAGTTCGCTGATGCGCCGGGTCAGGCTAAGCCAGACTGGTGGATTGTTGCTCAAATGGCTTCGCGAATGGGGTACGACGGGTTTGATTGGCAAAACTCAAATGACGTAGCCGAAGAGTCATCACGATTTAGCCGTGGTAGCCGTAAAGATTTCAATATGATTAAAGTTGCAGCAAATGCTGAAGGAAAAACGCTTCATCAAAAGCTCGCTGAATTTGGTACTGAAGGGATCCAAGGGCCTGTTTTTTATAACTATGATACCAAAAATCTGATTGGCACTAAGCGCCTACATGACACTGAAATGAGTTGGGATGATCTGGTCGACAAAGGGCTGCAAGATGGTCCTCAAGGCGCCAATATTATGCGTAAACAGCTCACTCAATTTAATAGTCAGACGGGGAAGGTCAATCTTCAAAAACATCCTTGGGATCTGTTCAGTGATTTCCACGCTTGGCTTACCCCAAAACAGGACGAGTTATGGTTTTCGAATGGTCGTATTAACGAAATTTGGCAGTCAGGGTTTGATGATACCGAACGCAGGCCTTACATCACTCATCGTTGGCCTGAAAACTGGATTGAAGTTCACCCAGAAGATGCGGAAAGGCGGGGCATAGAAGCCGGAGATGAAGTACTGGTGTACTCGGAGCGGGTGGCCAATTTTAAAGATACGATTCTGGGTATCGAGTCAGATGATTTTCAGTTTAGTAACCTAATGAAAAATGGTCACATTCAACTGGATTACGCGGAGATTAAAGCTGTTGCGATTGTCACCTCAGCCACGAAAAAAGGTGTGTTGTATTGCAATATGATGGACATGAAGAACCCAGCGAATGCTTTAACAACAAGGGTAGTTGACCAAATCAGTGGTAACTACAACTACAAAATGGGCGTCGCCAAAATAAAGAAAATTGGTGAATCAAAATATAAGCGTGAGTTTGAAGGGTTCTCCTTTGCACCACGTAACATTGTGTAAGGGAAGTTTATGTTTGGCGTATTATTGGTTTTGCATGTATTGGCTGCCACCATTTGGACGGGAGGGCACATTATTCTCAGCGTCGTTATCCTTCCTAAAGTCATGAAACACCGTTCTCCAGAAATGTTATTGGAATTCGAGCAAGGGTACGAAAAGGTGGGAATGCCTGCTTTGGTAGTTCAAGTGGTGACCGGGTTGATGCTCGCTTATCACATGTTACCGGACGTTAGCTTATGGTTTGATATGTCGATTCCACTGGCTCATGGCATTGCCGCTAAATTGACGTTGCTGTCTCTGACGGTATTGCTAGCCCTAGACGCACGCTTTCGTGTGATTCCAAAACTATCGAAGGACAACTTGGTTGATATGGCGCTGCACATTGTGCCGGTGACCATTATTTCAATTTTGTTTGTGGTTGTCGGAGTGTCATTTAGAACGGGTTGGCTAGTTTGATCTGTTTCTTGTTACTGACCCCTTAGCCTGTCTTCAGGCTGGCATTCCTATCTCACATCAACAGAGAGCTGATGTGTGATAGGCAGGGACAAAGGTTATTGAACCTTTTGCTCTGCTTGATCGAGCAAGCCTTGCATCTTTTTCTGAGCTCTGCGACTCACACGTTTTTTGGCCGCGGTGCGAGCTTCTTCTATGTTAACACTTGGATCACCAACAACCACGAGCGCCACCATTCCGTGTCTGTGGTGCACTTTACATTTGATTCCGTACACACCTGGCTTATCAAAAGTGACTTCCTGAGCGTTTGAACCGGATATCATAAGAGGCTTTGCGCCATCAGGAAGCATCCCTTGAATGCTATGAGCAGTATGAGAGCCAACGGTTCCTTTAAAAAGCACCTTGTCACCAGGTTCGATTTCTACGTAATCAGGAATGAATTGATACATCTTGTCGATGTTTTCAGAATTCATGTCCATCACTTGTTTGATGACCTTTGTTTCAGCAAACGCAGGGGCTGCAATAATAGATAGGATCAGTAAAATTAGGCGCATCGTATTCACTCTATTAAATAAGAATTATTTTCAACAATGCTAATTTATTCAGGGTTTGGTTGGAAGTTGATTTTTACATCAAACATGTGAATCAAAAGGGTTCTTGTGTTAGATCAAGCAAACAAACCGATGACCCAAGCTATAAACTGAATTCATCACGACATTAAAGGGCGAACAGCTTTGTTTACATTCCGAATAGGTAGGAGTGGTTTTCACAATTACACATAGTTTTTCACGCAAACGGTGTTCTACATGTATTTATAGGCTTCTATATATATTTATAAGAAGCTAAATGAAAATGATTGTCATTTACTTACGTTATTGGTAACCTATTGTGAAACTTTACAACATTCCGCTCAATGCACTGAAGTGTATATAAAACCCCGCTAAACCCTATGTAAACTATGGTTATTCGTTTGCTTTGCTTGTTAATTAAGCATGTCTACCTCTTTTGTTCTACCCCTTTAGGGTAGTTTGTTTTCGTAATTGATTTACATCATATTTTCATTTTCTTTCATAATTCATTATTCGCTCAGTTAAGAAATATATAACCTTCAGGAATTCTTATGAGCAAGATGAAGCTAGTCGTAATCGGTAACGGGATGGTCGGTCATCGCTATATCGAAGATTTAGTCGAGAAGACAGATGTTGCAAACATGGACATCACGGTGTTCTGTGAAGAACCACGTGTTGCGTATGACCGTGTGCACCTTTCTTCTTACTTTTCACACCATACTGCAGATGAACTTTCTTTGGTAAAAGAAGGCTTCTACGAGAAACACGGCATCAACATGCTGATCGGTGAACGTGCTATCAACGTTAACCGTGAAAAGAAAACAGTTTACTCAAGCACTGGTCGTGAAATTCAATACGACAAACTTGTTCTTGCTACTGGTTCTTTCCCGTTTGTACCGCCAATTAAAGGCCACGAAGGTAAAGACTGTTTTGTTTACCGTACTATCGAAGACTTAAAAGCTATCGAAGCGACGGCAAAGAATTCTAAATCTGGTGTTGTTGTTGGTGGTGGTCTACTTGGTCTTGAAGCGGCTGGTGCACTAAAGGCATTAGGTGTGACGACTCACGTTGTAGAGTTTGCTCCCAAGCTTATGGCAGAGCAGCTTGATCTTGCTGGTGGTAATCAACTTCGTCAAAAAATCGAACGTATGGGCGTAAACGTTCATACAAGTAAGAACACGCTTGAAATTGCTCCTGAAGGCACTGAAGCTCGTAACGTAATGCGTTTTGCAGACGGTACAGAGCTAGAAACTGATTTCATCGTATTCTCTGCTGGTATTCGCCCACAAGACAAACTTGCTCGTCAAATGGGCCTAGGTATTGCGCCTCGCGGTGGTATCGAGATTAACGATCACTGTCAAACGACAGACAAAGATATCTACGCTATCGGTGAGTGTGCATCTTGGAACCAAACGTTCTACGGTCTAGTGGCTCCTGGTTACAAAATGGCGACCGTTGCGGTTGACCACGTTGTTGGTAACGAAAGCACATTTGAAGGTGCAGACATGTCTGCGAAGCTTAAGCTTCTTGGCGTGAAAGTAGGTTCTATCGGTGATGCTAACGGCCGCACTCCAGGTTGTAAGAGCTACGTTTACCAAAACGAAGAACAAGAAATTTACAAGCGACTAATCGTTTCTGAAGACAACAAGAAGCTGCTTGGTGCGGTAATGGTCGGTGATACGTCTGACTATGGTGATCTTCTTCAGCTAATGCTGAATGAAATCGACCTGCCAGAGTATCCAGATGCATTGATTCTTCCTGCTCACGCGGGTGCTGAAAAGCCAACACTTGGCGCGGATTCTCTTCCTGAGTCTGCTGTTATCTGTTCTTGTTTCGATGTAACTAAAGGCAAGATTGCACAAGCCGTTGCTGAAGGTCACCACACCATTGGTGATATCAAAGCAGTAACTGGTGCTGGTACTGGCTGTGGTGGTTGTATTCCACTTGTGACTTCAGTACTGAACGCTGAACTTGCTAAAGCCGGTGTTGAAGTGAAGAACGACGTATGTGAGCACTTTGCTTACTCTCGCCAAGAGCTTTTCCACCTGATTCGTATCGAAGAAATCAAAACATTTGATGAGTTACTAGAGAAATACGGTAAAGGCTACGGCTGTGAAGTATGTAAGCCTCTAGCGGGTTCTATTCTTGCTTCTTGCTGGGGTGAGCACATCCTTAAGCCTGAGCTAGTGAAACTGCATGATACCAACGATAACTTCCTAGGTAACATCCAAAAAGACGGTACTTACTCTGTTATCCCTCGTATGGCAGGTGGTGAAGTAACGCCTCAAGCACTAAGCGTTCTTGCTGATGTAGCGGCTGAATACAACCTTTACACCAAGATCACAGGTGCTCAGCGTATCGGTCTATTCGGTGCTCAAAAAGATGACTTACCAGCAATCTGGAAGAAGTTAGTTGCTGCGGGCTACGAAACAGGTCAAGCGTACGCGAAGGCGCTACGTATGGCTAAGACATGTGTCGGTTCAACTTGGTGTCGTTACGGCGTTCAAGATTCAGTTGGCCTAGGTGTGATGATCGAGAACCGTTACAAAGGCATCCGTACTCCTCATAAGATGAAGTTTGGTGTGTCTGGCTGTACTCGTGAGTGTGCTGAAGCTCAAGGTAAAGACTTAGGTATTATCGCGACTGACGCAGGTTGGAACATGTACGTATGTGGTAACGGTGGTATGAAGCCTCGTCACGCAGACTTACTTGCAAGCGACCTAGACCAAGAAACGCTGATCAAATACATCGACCGTTTCATGATGTTCTACATCCGCACGGCTGCGCCACTACAACGTACTTCGGTATGGATGGACAACCTAGAGGGTGGTGTTGACTACCTACGTGAAGTGATTGTCGACAACAAGCTTGGCATCAATGACCAACTTGAAGCGGACGTAGCTGGCCTTGTGGGTAACTTTGCTTGTGAGTGGACTGACACTATCAACGACGAAGCTCAACTTAAGCGCTTCTCACACTTCATCAATGCTGACGACCGTGATGAAAACGTTGTGTTTGTTGACGATGGCCGTGAACAACACCGCCCAGCAACATTCACAGAAAAACACCCAGAAGCGAAGGGCGATATCCTTCACGTTGAACTGGTTTAATTGGGAGACGACATCATGGCATTTACCAAAGTTTGTAAGATCGAAGACATTATTCCAGGTACCGGTGTTTGTGCGTTGGTTGGTGGTGAGCAAGTTGCTATTTTCCGCCCAACTAAAGCCGAAGAAGTGTTCGCTATTAGTAACACTGACCCGTTTTTTCAATCAAACGTTTTATCTCGCGGTTTAACGGTTGAGCACAAAGGTGAGCTTTGGGTGGCAAGCCCACTTAAGAAGCAACGCTTTAACCTAGCAACAGGTGTGTGCATGGAAGACGAGAGCTTCAGTGTAAAAGCGTATAAAGCTCGCGTTACTAAAGGTGCTGTAGAAGTTTCAGCATAGTTAGTTCGAAACCATAGCTAGTGCGAAACCATAGCTAGTTCGAAACTTCGACACAGTTACTTAGCAAGATTTGATAGATCAAGGGTTCTAGTTATCGACATTGCCTTAATTCGGCAATTAGAACCTTTTCCTATCCGATTTCAACTTTTAATTTTAACTTTTTAAGGACAATCTTATGTCTACTGATTTTAAACCAGCAGAATTCGTTCAAACAATGATCGATGTAGGTGAAGCGAAAACGAAAACAAGTACTCGTGATCTACTGATTCGAAGCACAATGGCAGGCATCATTCTTTCTCTTGCTGTTGTAGTGGCAATCACGACTATCGTGCAAACAGGCATTGGTATTGTTGGCGCTCTTGTGTTCCCTGTGGGCTTCGTCATTCTAAGTGTAATGGGCTATGACCTAGTAACAGGTGTATTTGGCCTTGCTCCTTTAGCGAAATTTGATAACCGTCCAGATATTACTTGGGGTCGTATCCTACGTTGTTGGGGTCTTGTTGGTCTTGGTAACCTTATCGGTTCTTTAATTGTTGCAGTGTTAGTGGCAATTTCACTTACAGGTAACTTCTCTTTAGAACCAAACGCAGTTGCTCAAAAGTTCATTGCTGTTTCTACAGGTCGTAGCCTAGGGTTTGAAAACATGGGCATGGACGGCTGGATCACATGTTTCGTGCGCGGCATCTTCTGTAACCTAATGGTTTGTCTAGGTGTGATTGGTAACATGACTGCACGTACAGTTGCTGGTCGTGTAGCAATGATGTGGTTCCCGATCTTCATCTTCTTCGCACTTGTATTTGAGCACACAGTTGTAAACATGTTCCTATTCCCACTGGGTATGATTCTTGGCGCTGACTTCGGTATCGCGACATGGTTGAACTTCAACCTTATCCCAACAATCTTAGGTAACATCGTTGGTGGCCTACTGTTAACGTGTGTTCCTCTATACTTGACTCATGCTAAAACAGCTCCTTCTCTAGGCGCGAAGTAATACGGTAAACGTAAGTTAGTATGAGATTGAAAGCCCCAACAACGTGTTTGGGGCTTTTTTAGTTTGAAAGCTGTCAGTGTATTCTCGGGCAGACAACATCTTAGTTATCATAGATGCGTTGTTTGCTATTGAGCAAAACATCCGCAATAGATTGTTTTGTTATAATTATTTCTATCTTCGTTAGTATTTAGACTGAATATTTATTTCAACACCTGATAGTCTAAGAGTTAAGGATTTTGATAAGTCATCATGAATACAGTGACTTATCACATAGATTGAAGCTTGAGATAAAACAAGCAAACCTTCGGAGCGCAGAATGTCAGAAGTATCGTCATCGAATGTTAAAGAAGTAAGCAATGGATTTGTTTCATTGGTAGGTGCAGGTCCGGGCGACCCAGACTTACTTACACTAAAAGCCGCACGAGTGATTCAACAAGCAGACGTTTTGGTTTATGACCGCTTGGTATCAAAAGATATCTTAGCGATGGCTAATCCAGAAGCTGAAATGTTGTATGTGGGTAAGAAGCTCGATCATCACTGCGTGCCACAAGATCAGATCAACCAACTATTGGTGACCAAAGCACAAGAAGACAAGCACGTTGTGCGTCTAAAAGGTGGTGATTCGTTTATCTTTGGCCGTGGTGGCGAAGAGTGCGAAACGTTAGCTGAGAATGACGTGAGATTTGAAGTGATTCCTGGCATTACTGCAGCCGCAGGAGCGACCGCATATGCGGGAATTCCATTGACTCACCGTGACCACGCGCAAAGCGTACAGTTTATTACGGGTCATTTGAAGAAAGATGGCGAAGATATTGACTGGCGTTCTCTTGCTCAACACAATCACACGATCGTGTTTTACATGGGCTTGAAAGAGAGTCCTAATATTCAGAAGAATTTACTCGATAACGGTATGCGAGAAGACATGCCAGTTGCGATTATCGAAAATGGCACTCGCCAAGAGCAGAAAGTGTTTAGAGGTGGGCTACGTGACCTAGCTGATCTTGCTGGCGTTGCAAAGAGCCCTGCACTGATTGTGGTTGGAAGTGTTGCTCAGCTTCATGAAAAACTGGCTTGGTTTAACAAGCAAGCTAAAGTGATTGATGATCAAGCTTAGCTTGTTAGCTTGTTAGCTTGGTTGATGGTTGTTTGCTTGATGGTTAACCAAAGGCTTAGCTGACTAAGAATCAAATACTGCAGCGGCTACTCTGTCGCTGCATTTCTTGTTGGCGCATGGGCATTTCGTCAATAATATTAGTGATTAAACTCCAGTCGGTTTTACCACTCCACCTGTGTTTCTCTTTCCCGTCTTTACCAATCAACACGGCAGTGTGTGAACCTTTGGGTATTCCATAACTGTTAGTCACTGCATCCAAATTAAACTCTTCAACTAACCATGCAGGAACGGTGTAGCCGCTTTCGGCGATGACCATGATAACTACATCTCGCTCGTCCAATTGACAATTGTTAATCAAGACTTCATTGAGAAACTCTTTTACGATCGAATCTTCTGTTGGAGCGAAATAAATAACACTGCGGTGTGGCAGAGCTTTGGAATGAGAGTAGGCTGGATAGGCGTGTAACGAGTTGACTGACAGAATCATAAACATAACCGTGCTTGTAATTAGAGCGTTCAGTGGTTTGGAAATTACGTTTGTTCCCGATGCCTTAGTTATCGCTGCCTTAGTTATGGTTGCGTTAGTTATTGCCGCGCAGCAACGTCTCAATACTGAGTCAATGGTGTCGCTGCCAAGGCATGATCTGATTATTTGTCGGTACTGCATGTTCCACCTTCCTCGATAAACTCAAACAAGCTCTGAGTTAAGCTAATAACAACTACGTTAAGCATAGCTAATGAGTTCATTTTTATTAAAGAAAGCGACTCGCATTTTAGAAGTGAATAGAATAGGGTATACGGAAAATCTAAAGGTATGAATTTATGGAAAACATAGCAATTTTGGTCGACGTTCAGAACGTTTACTATACAACACGTGATAAATACCGTTCTAACTTCGACTATAACCAGTTTTGGTATGTTGCCACGGAAGGACGTAACGTTGTCGAAGCCAATGCTTACGCAATCTCAAGCCAAGATCCTAAACAGCGCCAATTCCACCATATCCTTCGTGGTGTTGGTTTTAATGTGAAGCTAAAACCGTTTATTCAGCGTCGTGATGGTAGCGCCAAAGGGGATTGGGATGTCGGTATCGCGTTAGACGCGATAGAGCTTGCGGAGACGGTTGATACGATTGTTTTGGTATCCGGAGACGGTGATTTTGAAATCTTGGTAGAGCGAATCAAAGAGCGTTTTGGAAAGCCTGTTGAAGTGTATGGCGTTCCTGGGTTGACAGCTCAAAATCTTATCGATTCTGCCTCAAAATTTGTACCGATTGAAAAAGATTTTCTTCTATAGAGGAAATCACGCACTTTATAATTGAAATCAATAATAACGATAATTAGAATGCAAACAGTTCTTATTTATCGGTGTGTGAAATGTCTCGTGTTTTAGTTGTTGATGATGATATTCAGTTGTGTGAGTTACTGGGTGAAGTGTTGGAAAATGAAGGGTATCACGTTGATACCGTTCATTGCGGTGAATCAGCTCTAGAGTTTATTCAATCAAATCCTGTTGATTTAGTCTTACTCGATGTGATGCTCCCCAATTTAAGTGGTATTCAAGTCGCTAGACGTATTTGTCAGCGTTTTGCTACTCCTATCCTTATGCTAACTGCGCTTAATGATGATGCCTCCATGCTAGATGGCTATCAAGCCGGGGCAGATCAATACATCGCTAAGCCTTTCAATGTTCCTGAGCTTTTGACCCGGATTAAGGTGATCTTACGCCGAGTTGGGTTTGAGCGACAAAGACAATCAATGGCTTCATCTAATCAAGGTTTGTGCGAGCAACTTACCCGTTTACCTTTAACGGGCACTGAAAAAGAGTTGCTCGATTATCTGATCAAAAATAATGGCATCGTTGTATCAAAATCTGACTTGCAAATACATGTCTTGAAGAAAGAGCTGTGCCCTTTCGATCGTAATCTAGATATGCATATCAGCAATATACGTCGAAAATTGGTGCAGGCTGGCTTATCAAAGCAACATATTAAAACTGTGCGCGGTCAAGGCTACAGCTACCTAGAGTCGGTAGGAGTATGAGTAACTGGTTTCTACGGTGCCCTGATTTCGTTATCAAGCGTAAGGATGGCTTAACGTTTCAGCTGTTCAGTTGCCTGACCGTGATTTTAGTCAGTATCCTCATCCTTCAAGGTGTCGCAGAACGAGCGCTGATGAAAGCCTTGTTGAAGGTACCTGAACCTGTCAAAGCTGAAATGTTGGATTTGGCTTATCAAGCTAATGTACTGATCGAAGAAGGGGACATGGATGAGCTTGCCGACTGGGGCAATGCCCAACGTTATTATTTATTCATTATCGATGAAAACAACCGACCTATTACCCACCGACACATGCATCCGCATTTTGAATTTAAGTTGAAGTACCTGCGTACATTAGACCATCAACTTAGTGATCGTGTGAGTAAGCCTATCTTCGGCTTGCCACTTGATAACGGCAATACTCTCGTGATCCAACTGCCAGGCCAGTTTCATCCAGCAAAATCCTTTGCTCCGTATTCCTATGCGCTGAAAGCTGTGATTGCTTTGATCGTGTTATCGCTGTTTTCCATTATTATGGCGAAAAGTCTGCAGCAGCCACTCGATCGTTTAAGGGAGGCCAGTCGAAGGCTCGCACAAGGAGACTTTTCAGTGAGTGTCGTGTCTGAGTTGGATTCAACTACACGTGAATTCAATGAGCTTGCCAATGATTTTGACCATATGACCTTTGAGATTAAGTCTCTGGCTGAAAAGCAGCGTCGTTTGATTCGTGATGTATCACATGAGTTGAGGACACCGTTAGCAAGGCAGAATCTCGCATTACATTTACTACGTAGTAAGGTCGATGAAAAAAGTATGGGTTTACTCGAACGGATGGAAAGCGAAACGGAAGAGATGAATAAGCTGGTGGGTGAAATTCTTGAGTTCAGTCGCCTAGAAACCTCTCGCTATGATTCTAAGTTAACTCCAATGCATCTTGAGCATTATTGCTCAATGCTAATTGCGCAGATGCAAAATGATTTGAAACCTAATCAAACTTTGACTGGTGATTTGGAAACAGCGACATCAATGGTTAATGTTGATGAGAGGCTACTTTTGAGGGTGATCAGTAACCTTGTAGGAAATGCGATCAAATACGCAGGGGGCAATGCGGATATTGTCGTCAAGACCTACGGGCAGGTCAATGATAAACGTTACAGTGTCATTTCTGTGGAGGATGATGGTGAAGGTATCCCAGATAACAAGATTGCAGATATCTTTGACCCGTTTACCCGCATCGAGTCAGCCAGAGATAAACAGTCTGGTGGTTACGGTCTTGGACTCGCGATCGTTAAGGAAGCCATGGGAGTGATGAATGGGCATGTGACCGCTGAGAACAGAGAAGGTGGGGGACTTAGAGTGAACCTTATGTTTCCTATCGTAGATTAAACGTTAGGCTCGGCACTCAACGCTCAGTCCCTGTAACGAGAAGATAGATGAGAGTTGAATCGTTTCGGCTCAAAGAGAACCCAATAAAAAACGCCACTGCATCTGCAGTGGCGTTTTTGTTTATACGCTTTTCATTATCAGCTAAGGCATAGCC
>NZ_JBFRLX010000022.1:0-11111 GCF_041470165.1 Vibrio sp. 10N.286.46.A8 | reverse complement strand
AATTCGCACTAATTGATTCAAATCAATGATAGGTCAGTTATTCAGTCATATAGACAACACGCAATGGACACACTGCATAAACGGTGCCAACATGCGAAAGCTTGTTGTGCCTAGCATTCCTTCAAAAACCCTCTTCAAACTTTAGTCAAAAAGACCTTTTTTTTATGTCATAAAGACTCTACCATGTATAAAAACACAAACAGTATGAGCCCTTTATGCAAGATATCTCAGCATCCACTCTCATGGAAATGACCATTGGTTTAGCCAGCGGTGTGAACGATCAAGACCGTTTCAATCGCTTAATCGATGCCATTCGTAAAACCATAACGTGTGATTGTGTCGCACTTTTAAGCCTTCAAGGCGACACGCTAGTACCCATCGCAATGCAAGGGCTCAGTCGAGATACATTCGGTCGCCGCTTTATTATTTCAGAACATCCACGTTTTGATGCGATTTGTGCATCGCGTTCTCCAGTTCGTTTTGATGCGGATAGCTCATTGCCTGATCCTTTCGATGGCTTATTGATCGACCACGACGGCGATTTGCCTATGCATGCCTGTATGGGTTTGCCTCTTCTTTTTGGTGACAAATTGTTAGGGGTACTAACCCTCGACAGCCTAAAACCTGATGTCTTCGCGAATATTCCTGCTCGGAACCTAGAAGTTCTCGCTGCTATTGCTGCCTCTACGATGCAAATGGCGATGACTTTCTCGCAACTTGAACATCAAGCAAAACAGTCAAAGCAATTACTGGAAGAGCTGAATGTTGAAGCGTGGGAACGTGACGGCGGCGAATTGATTGGTAATAGTGACACCATGGTCGCGCTTAAAAACGATATCGCGGTTGTCGCACCCTCTGAATTTAATATTCTGATTCATGGTGATACAGGTGTTGGTAAAGAGCTCGTTGCTCGAACCCTGCATCACCAATCGCAGCGTAAACGTAACCCACTCGTCTATGTCAACTGTGCAGCTATTCCTGAGAACTTGGTAGAGAGTGAACTATTTGGTCACGTTCGTGGCGCGTTTACTGGTGCAGACAAAAACCGCTTAGGTAAGTTTGCTCTAGCCGATGGCGGCACGCTATTCTTAGATGAAATTGGTGAATTGCCTTTAGCAGCACAAAGTAAGCTATTGCGTGCACTGCAAAACAACGAAATCCAACCTGTAGGCCAAGACAACATTCAAACTATTGATGTTCGTGTTTTAGCTGCAACCAACCGAGACTTAAAGCAAGAAGTTGAAGACGGTCGATTCAGAGCCGATTTATACCACCGATTGAGTGTGTACCCTATCGCAGTGCCAGCTCTGAAAGACCGAGGTGACGACATCAGCTTGCTAGCAGGCTTCTTCCTAGAACAGGCACGTCGTAAACTTGGTATCAACCAAGTTAAATTCCGCTCTGATGTACTGGTATTTCTAAACCGTTACGGTTGGCCAGGTAACGTACGTGAGCTTGAGCACGTGATTAGCCGTTCAGCACTAAAAGCATTAGCTCGTAGCACCAACAAAAACCTCGTGACAATCACTAAAGAAGATTGTGGCCCACTCGACCAAGATCAGCCTATAGCGACGACACAGGTAAAAAACACACCTTTATCAACACCAACGATCGACCTATCTGCAGGTTTACGTGGCGCTACCGATGATTTTCAACGCAGCATCATCACTGAGGTGTTGGAAGATGCCAACTTTAACTGGGCGCAAGCAGGGCGAGTTCTGAAAACAGACCGAGCAAACCTGACTCGACTGTCCAAACGTTTAGGGCTAAATGTGGCGAAGTCTCACACGATCGAACGGACAAAATAGATATTAGCGGTTTGTTGCGAGCATCTGACAAAACTTGTGTATATAATGCTGCAAATTGTAACGCTAATTTTAAATATGTAGAGAGAGTTATGAAGTTTATCCGTTGGTTTTTAGGTCGCGTCATCTTGTTGTTGAATTTTGTTTTCAGCCCACGCGGTGTGAAGCGTTCTCAAGAAGAACAAAGCAAAGTGAACGAGCAGGCAAAAACGCACACGTTGTACCAATTCGAGGCATGTCCATTTTGTGTAAAAGTACGACGCTCGATGAAACGTCAGTCTGTTCAGTTTGAACTTCGTGATGCAAAAAACAACGAACAACACCGTGCAGAGCTTGAAGCTGGCGGCGGTCGTGTGAAAGTGCCTTGTCTACGTATCGAGAAAGACGGTAAAACTGAGTGGATGTACGAATCTTCAGATATCGTATCTTACTTAGAAAATCAGTTCGCATAAGCGGAAAAAGCAACACAAGCTAAATACAAAAAATCCCTCTTCATGAGGGATTTTTTTATGTCTGTAATCGACACGCTCTTTCGATTCAAAGAATCAAGCTTCTCGCATCTATTTCGCCACAATCAGCATCAACTCTACACGGCGGTTACAGGCTTTACCTTGTACTGAAGCGTTGTTACACGCGGGAACGTACTCACCGAAACCGCGGGTGTAAATAGCACGACTCGAAACATAGTTACTTTCTAAGCGAGCTTTCACTTCTTTTGCGCGCTGTTCAGAGAGCGGATCATTAACACGATCACTGCCTGTATTATCCGTGTGCCCTTCAATGACGACATCAATGTCTTGGCGTCGAGAAAGATAGCTGCCTAACGTGTCCAACCAATTGTTGTAAGCGGGTTCAGGAGATGTCGAACCTGTTTTAAAGTTCACATGCTGTACAAGCTTTACCATCACATGGTTGCCAGGTAAAACTTCAAAATCGATACGGTTTTGTCTTAAAAAGACTTCCAGTGGATCATTGGTCGAAACGCCACGTCCGTAGTTAGTGGTAATAGTTCCTTGCTGATGAGTGGTTTGAACCACCCCCCATTCAGGGTACATAATGTCGTAATCAGTTTTCGGTGCAGTTTGTAACATATCCTCACCGAATAACCCCGTTGGTAACGTAGTTTCGCACCCAGCCAAAGCTATGCTTAACATTATCGCTAAATATCTCATTACTTCACCAACCACTTATGCAGATAAACCATTCACTAATGTCTATATCGGCACTGAGAGAAAAACTTTAGACAAAAACTTTATACGAAAAGAAAGCACGTCCCAAAAAAGTGTTTTTGATCACAGTTAACCGTCAACTCGCCTGTCATCGCCCGCCCGTTCCAACTGTTTGCATTTATTTACCTTATAATTGTTTTCCAATTCGTACTAAATAGTTAGAATCTCACGACTTCTCAACGCTAGAGCAAACATTATGTTTAAACCATTTACTAAATTCATCACAGCACTTGCTGCCGTACTGATTATCGCGGGTTGTAGTGAAACAGACGAGCCACAGAAAGGCGTTCAATACGAAGCGCTGCCTACTGCTCTAACTGAATTTAACCTGTCTCCGATCACTGAAATCTTCTCTCTAAATTGTGGTCACTGCCGTCAAATGGAAAGTGCAATTCCAGAGATCGAATCTCTAACAGACCAAACTATTGGCAAGATGCACGTTACGTTCAATGAAAGTGCTCAAATCAGCGCAATGATCTACTACACAGCAGTAATGCAACTTGATGCGACACCTGACCACGCATTCATGGACGACCTATTTGGTGCGGTTCAAATGGGTGCAGATGCAACGCCAGAACAGCGTCAACAAGCACTAGAGACAGCATTTACTTCTCGTGGTTTGGTTAGCCCATACCAACTGAACAAAGAACAGCAAGTTGCTCTATTTGACTACGTAAAGAAAGCTGAAGAGATCTCAGTAAAAGGTCAAATCAACTCAGTACCAACATTTATCATCAACGGTAAATACCAAGTACTCACAGCAGGTCACCAAGATGTTCAAGGTATCGCAAAAACGATCAACTACCTTTTGACTCAGCCGTAACGGCTTTTCTCTATAAAAAATCAACAATAAATAGGTTTTACTATGTCTAAATTTATCATCCCGGTCATTGTCTTTATTTTGGCTGGCTTCATGATCTACCGCACTTGGATGAACCATAAATCTGGCGAAGAAAATATCGAACAAGGCCAACAATTCCTTATCGAAAACGGCGCTAAAGAAGGGGTTGTTACGACTGAAAGTGGTCTTCAATACCTAGTTCTTGAAGAAGGTACTGGTACAGAGCACCCAACTAAGAACAGCAAAGTAACGGTTCATTACCACGGTACACTTATCGACGGCACTGTTTTCGACAGCTCTGTTGATCGTGGTGAGCCAATCTCATTTGCTCTTAAACAAGTGATAAAAGGCTGGCAAGAAGGTTTGACTTACATGGTCGAAGGCCAAAAAGTTCGCCTGTTTATCCCAAGCCAATTGGCTTACGGTAAAGGTGGTTCAGGCCCTATCCCACCATCAGCAACTTTGATTTTTGATGTTGAGTTAATCTCTATCAAATAATTGAAGAGACTGATTTAAGCCCTAACATACGAGCTATGTTGGGGCTTTTTTATATGTGAACGTTTGAATAGTTGAAGCCACTTTTGTAACGACGGAATATACCTCAAAAAGCCGAAGGCTAGACGACTGGTCTAATTTAACTTATAGTAAGCCCATGAACGATAAAACGAACGACACACGCCTGCATGTTTTAGATGTTGGCTACCAATTAATAGTGAACAACGGCTTTAACGGCGTTGGCTTATCGCAATTGCTTAAAGAAGCGGATGTTCCAAAAGGATCGTTTTACCACTACTTTAAATCTAAAGAGCAATTTGGCGAGGCTCTGATCCAGCACTATTTTGAGACCTACATCAGCAGAGTTGAAACTATTTTGGTTCATGGTGAAGGCAACCATTACCAGAGAATTATCAGTTATTTCACTCGATGGTCACAGATTGAAAACGGTACTTGTAACGCTCATAAATGCTTAGTCGTTAAGCTCAGCGCCGAAGTTTCTGATCTTTCTGATCCTATGCGCCAAGCGCTATTGAAAGGTGCTGAGAAAGTGACGCATACCATCGAGCAGTGCATTGTCGGTGGTATTGATGATGGCTCGATGAAGGTTGAAGAGAGCCAAGAAACCGCTCAAAATCTATATTCTATGTGGTTAGGCGCAAGCTTATTAAGCAAACTAAGCCAGAGTTCACGTAGCTTAGAATCAGCTTTAAACCTAACCCAACAGATTTTAAAAGGTAAAAACTAACCACGTACTGTGTTTAGTCTTTACTAACGACAGATAACCCGCCCTCTTATCATTTGATGACGGCGGGATTTTTAGACAACAAGACTAGACGACTGGTCTAATTCTAAATAAACATAATATAAAATTAAGGATACCCATGACTCAACAAGACAACCGCCGCATCGTATTGGCTTCTCGCCCAGTAGGCGCACCGACTCAAGATAACTTCCGTTTGGAGACAGTAGCCGCACCAACAATTAAAGACGGCGAGATGTTACTTCGCTCAGTTTATCTTTCTCTAGACCCGTACATGCGTGGCCGAATGAGCGATGCTAAATCTTACGCAGACCCTGTTGCGATTGATGAAGTGATGGTCGGTGCAACCGTGTGTCAGGTTGAAGAGTCAAACAATAGCGATTTTGAAGTTGGCGAATGGGTACTGGCTTACACCGGTTGGCAAGATCTTGGTGTGTCTGATGGTGAAGGCCTAATCAAACTAGGTAAAGAGCCAACACACCCTTCTTACGCACTAGGCATCATGGGTATGCCAGGCTTTACTGCGTACATGGGCTTACTTGATATCGGCCAACCTAAAGAAGGCGACACTCTAGTCGTTGCGGCTGCAACAGGTGCAGTAGGCGCAACCGTTGGCCAAATCGGAAAATTAAAAGGCTGTCGTGTCATTGGCGTTGCTGGTGGTCAAGAGAAATGTCAGTACGCGAAAGAAGTGCTTGGTTTTGATGAATGTATCGACCACAAAGCCGACGACTTCGCGGAGCAACTGGCTAAAGCATGTAGCAACGGCATCGACGTTTATTTTGAAAACGTTGGCGGCAAGGTGTTCGATGCGGTAATGCCGTTGCTTAACACTGGTGCTCGCATTCCTGTTTGTGGCCTTATTTCACAATACAATGCGACATCACTTCCTGAAGGCCCAGATCGCATGTCTAGCCTTATGGGCACTCTTTTGGTCAAGCGTATTAAGATGCAAGGTTTCATTATCTTTGATGATTACGCACACCGTTACAATGAGTTTGCTGTTCAAATGACAGAATGGTTGTCTCAAGGCAAGATGCATTACCGTGAGCACCTAGTTGAAGGCCTAGACGAGGCGCCACAAGCATTCATGGGTCTATTGGAAGGCCAAAACTTCGGTAAGCTTGTTATCAAAACAAACGAAGCTAAATAAATTCAAAAACTGAACCAGTTAACTAGGTAAAATCATGATTACTTTGCATCACCTAAACAAATCTCGCTCAAAACGCATCATCTGGCTATTGGAAGAGCTTGGAGTAGATTACCAAATCAAACCATACCAACGAGACAGTGTAACGTTTCTAGCGCCACCAGAATTGAAGGCCGTTCATCCTCTTGGTAAATCTCCGGTTATTGAAGACGATGGCGTCGTGATCAGCGAATCTGGTGCTATCACCGAGTACCTAATCGACAAATACGGTCAAGGTAAGTTCGCACCAGTGCGCGGCACCGCTGACTACGTGGAATACTCACAGTGGCTTCACTTCGCTGAAAGCTCTGGTATTCTGCCAATGCTACTTAAAATCTTTGTGATGAAAGACGGTTGCGAGACTAATTTCCTTGGCGGCTACGCTGATGATGAAAACCAAAAGATCCTAACCTTTGTCAACGAAGCGCTTGAAGGTAAAACTTACCTTGTTGCTGATACTCTGACGGGTGCCGATTTCATGATGTCGTTCATCGTAGAAATCGTGGGTAACTTCGGTGCCACTGCGCTCTACCCTAACATTGCTAAATACGGTGATCTTTTAACGAGCCACCCTGCTTACCAAAAAGCCGAGCAACTAGAGCTAGAACACTCGAACTGATCGAGTTTCAATCAAGCTCGGACGCGCTTCGGATAAGCACAAGCAACTAAATGAAGCCAAAGCCGATTTATCTTTCGCTTTGGCTTCTCATTTGCCTTCATTTCGACAACAATACCGAACTCTAACTGAACAGCCATAGAGTTTGATCTTCATGTCAGCAAACCTTGCTCAATACACACCACTGCACCTAAAAAACGACAATACGAATGTAGACTTACCGCTACCGACTCGTTTTACGTTTCCGTACTACTACACACCACATCCAACGTGTGAGTTTGCCATGCAGCAACTTCAGCAGTCGTTACTCGACTGCGGTGTGAATGAAACATCGCAAGGCAACCTCTACGCCGTGCTTCTTGTTCAGAACCCAACTACACAAGAGCTAGGTTACCTTTCTGCGTTTTCAGGTTTGCAGTTATATCCGTCTTTGACCTCTCAGTTAAACAACATTAACTTTGTTCCATCAGCCTTCGATTCAGAACAGTTTCAATCTCACAACAGTGCAAACCTTGCTCGCCAATCGCAACTAGCGGATGACATTGAAAAACTACAACAGTCGCACAACCTAGACGCATTATTGGCTGAATTTGAAGAGTTAAAAATCGAATCAGCACAAGCTATCGAAGCCTTTCAATTAGCCATGGCAGCAAACAAATCTCAGCGTAACGAACTCAGAGAACAAGCCAATCAAGAAAAGGCATTGGGGAATCTAGAGTCAGCAGCGAATTTGCTCAAACAACTGGGCCATCAAAGCAGCCAAGAGAAACGCGACTTAAAAGCACTTAGAATCGAGTGGAAACAAAAGATCGCAGAACGCCAGTCGCAAGTTGATGCTATCGAAAGCGAACTCGCGAGCCGCAAGCAAGAGTACCAAGCGATCTCAGCCGAATTAGAAGCGCAACGGTTGTCTCATTATCGCTTTAACAACCAAGCTCTCGAATCAAAGAACCTGCTTGAATTGTTAGATGGCAAAGACGCTCTTGAAGGCTCTGGCGACTGCTGCCTACCTAAGCTGCTTAATTTTGCTTTTGAACACGGCTTTCAGCCATTAGCATTGTCTGAGTTTTGGTGGGGATTGCCTCCAACGGCTGTCATTCGCCAGCACGCAAACCTGTACCCGGTTTGCCAAAGCAAAAGCTTCGAGATCCTCGACCACCAGCTAAACGGCATCGAATTAGAAGATAACCCTCTTATCGTGAACCCTGCGGTTGGTAAGTCGTTTGATATTGTCTATGAAGATGACGAGATCGTGGTGGTGAATAAACCCGAGGAGTTCTTATCGGTTCCTGGTAAGTTTATCGAGGACTCTGTTTATACCCGCATTAAAGCGCGCTACCCCGACGCAACAGGCCCTTTGATTATCCATAGGTTAGATATGTCGACGTCTGGATTGCTGATCTTGGCACTGACCGCAAAGTCCAATAAACACATCCAAAAGCAATTCATCGATAGAACCGTAGAGAAACGATATACAGCTCTGTTAGATGGTGAAATCGACGGCAAATCTGGCGATATCAGCTTGCCCTTGCGCGGCGACATAACAGACAGACCAAGACAATTGGTTTGCCATGAACATGGACGTAATGCTGAAACTCATTGGGAAGCGGTCAGCACCAACAATGGCAAAACCAAGGTTCACTTGTACCCTAAAACAGGACGAACCCACCAGCTGCGCGTACACTGTGCTCACCCGTCAGGCCTTGGTGTACCGATTCGAGGTGACGACTTATACGGATACAAACGTGAGCGTTTACACCTTCACGCTGGCTACTTAAAACTGATTCACCCAACAACCGGTGAATGGCTCGAGTTTGAAGTGCCTTCTGAGTTCTAAACCGTTTCCATTTGGTAGGGCTTCGTGCCCTACTCTTATTTCCTTTGCCTCTCATAGCTATCGCTACATGTCGAATAAACTTAGTACGATGCAATGACCAAGAAGCCAGAACCCAACAGAGTAACCATCGCGGGAATACCATCCTTCCACGTATCGAATCTCAAATGAAAGTAAATCGCCCCTAGTGAAGTACTCGCTAATATCAAACCTCCCATCAGTTGCGTATGTTCAGGTGCTAAACCAACCAAAGCACAGAGCAACAATACAGCTCCAGTAAACTCAACCATGCCAACTAGAAACATGATGACGCGATTTAATCCATAGCTTTTAAAAAAGCCAAGCTGGATTTCAAACACTTTCTTTTGCCAAGCAATTGTCTTGATTGAACTCGCCAATAAAAAGAACACCACTAGTAATACACTCACTACTGTACTCATGTTGCCACCTTTCTTAAGAATCATTAACGTAGTGGAATCATTTAACCATTCATAAATAGAACGATAAATGCTAGTTTTATGATAGTTAGGATTCCAATTTGGAATGATTGGGTTTAGGTACAAGATATAGGACAACTAGAATGGATAAAATTGAGTGTATTCGTATCTTCGTGGAAACTGCGCAGCTGAACAGTTTTACTGCTACTGCCAATAAACTCGACGTGACACAAAGTGCCGTAAGTAAAAAGATTGCGTGGTTAGAAAGTGATTTAGGAATGACGCTGTTTCAGCGAAACAGTCGTAAAATATCCCTAACCCATGCAGGCAAAGACTACCTGACTTATTGCTCCCGTTTACTCGAAGAGATGTCTACCATAGAAAGTAGGCTCAAGCGTGAAACAGAATCCGTGGAAGGTGAGCTTAAGATATCTGCGCCAAGTGCCTTTTCATCGATGTTACTCAGTGAGCCGCTTCAAGCTTTCATTGAACAGCACCCAGGTATCCGCATTAACCTCAGCATCGATGACCGCATCGTCAACCTTAATGAACACAATATTGATGTTGCCATCCGCGCGTCACAACTCAAAGACTCAGGGCTAAAAGCACGCTTCTTGTTTAATAACAAAGTTCACTACTTCGCATCACCAGATTATCTAGAAAAACAAGGGATTCCTCTGTATCCACAAGATTTGAGCGAACACCAATGCTTAACCTACTCCCTGATGAGCCCTGCGAATGAATGGCGTTTTACCGACAAGAGCGACAAAACTAATACCATTAAAGTAAATCAAATATTCACTTCAGATAGCCCAGATATGCTACTTAAAATGGCTCGACAAGGTTTAGGTATTGTTGCTTTACCGGATTGGATGGGCAAAGAGTATGTTGAGAAAGGAGAACTAAAAAGGTTATTGGAAGATTGGAGTAATAACCAGCTACCAATGTACGTGGTGTATCATGCGAGCGATTATTTGCCCCAAAGAATCCGAGTGTTTATCGATTTTCTTGCGAAGTATTTGAGCGCAAGGAATAGTTAAAGCTCTAAGGACAGTTAGAGCTCAACTAACATCGATAGCTAAGATAAAGTCTTAACCCATTACATCCTTGCGCTGATCAACACATTCAAAAGAGGCCATTTCGAATTCACGACAGATCCAAGGTCGGTTTTCGTAAATAGTACACATCAGTGTTTCTCTATCTACAGCAGAACACCAACCGTCGTCGAGTCGCAACATCGTTTCGCCGCCCCATTCATCATAAGCGATATGCTCTTCAGGTACGCCTGTATCTGTGATGATCATAACCTCTAAACGGCAACAGCATGCCTGACAATTAGCACATGTTACTTCGGGTTCGGTTACGTTCTTTATCTCAATCGTCATAAGTGACTACGCTGCTAAATTTTGCGTATAGTAATCGAAACCGACCGCTACGGCTAATAAAGATAGTGCGGCGCAGTGTTTTGATTGATGTAGAAATAAAAATAGGCGCTGTGATTTACTCACAACGCCCATACTATTTATGGTTTTCCATCGCGACTTGTCGCCACTATCTCGCTTTACAACAGACTAGCCTCGATTTAGAACAGACTAGCAAAAAATAGCTTTACGTAGTCCATCAAGCGTTTGAACAAGCCAGCCTGCTCTACCGCTTCCAACGCGATCAAAGGTTGAGTTTGAACATCTTCACCATCAACGGTGTAATGAACAACGCCTAAGGTTTGGCCTTCTGAAATCGGGGCTTTCAGTTCAGATATTAGTTCAATCGATGCCGTTAACTTTTTGCTGTCTGACTTAGGCAGCGTAATAAACGTATCTTCTGCAACGCCTAGCTTCAACGTATCTTGAGCACCAAACCACACCTTCTCTTCAGCGACTTGGTCACCGCCTTGATGAGGGT
>NZ_JBFRLX010000021.1:0-27186 GCF_041470165.1 Vibrio sp. 10N.286.46.A8 | reverse complement strand
GAATTGAAGAAATAAAAATCAAAGAATCGTTATTATTTTCGGCTGAGATAACGCGACAACCAAGGGGCGCCTTCAAAATGATTATCGCAAGGCTGCATGGCTTTCACTGCATCGGTTGGTGAGGTTTTACTTTCCCACATTTCATCTAGAACATTACCATCTAACTCTGTACTTCCCGCTAATGAATTCACTCGTTTGCAGTACAGTTTTTTTGCTAGTAACTCTTTATCCATAAGTATCACCTCTATTTTTGGCCAAAGCGTCAATGCCTCGGTTGAAGTTCAAATGCGTACTACGGTCAAAACTTGAAAAATGAAGCTTCTGCCTTTTTTTCTATCGAAAAACTGATATTTCTATATAAAACAATTTATCGATGCGATAAATGAGCAGCAGAATTTGTTGAAACCAACTTGATAATAGATTAATTATAACGGTGATACTGCGGCTCAGTTCACCGTTCGACGGCCTGCGTTAAATTTTGAAGAGTCCCGATTTCATATAATAAGTGCAACATTCATGGAAGTAAGATGCAAATGGAAAGAAAAACTTTATTAACACATTGTACTGACGCCCCTGGCCTCATCTCAAAGATCACCAACATTTGTTATAAGCACCAACTCAATATTATTCACAATAATGAGTTCGTTGATAACACAAGTGGCCACTTCTTTATGCGCACCGAGCTAGAGGGCTACTTCAATGACGAAACCTTACTCGCCGATTTAGACCAAGCCCTGCCAGAAAACACAAAACGTAAGCTGGTGGATTCATCTCGTAAGCGTGTTGTGATTCTGGTAACTAAAGAAGCACACTGCCTTGGCGATATTCTGATGAAGAACTTCGATGGCAGTTTAGATGTTGATATTGCGGCAGTAGTTGGTAACTACGATACACTGCAAAGCCTAACCGAGCGTTTTGATATCCCTTACCACCATGTTTCTCACGAAGGATTAAACCGTGAAGAACATGAGAAGAAGATGCTTGAAGTCATTGACCAGTATGAGGCGGACTATCTAGTGCTTGCTAAATACATGCGAGTGCTGACGCCGGGGTTTGTTGAGAAGTACAACCACAAAATCATCAACATTCACCACAGTTTCTTGCCAGCATTCATTGGTGCTAAGCCATACCAGCAAGCTTACGAGCGCGGTGTGAAGATCATTGGTGCAACGGCGCACTTTGTGACAAACGATCTCGATGAAGGTCCAATCATCAAGCAAGATGTTATCCCAGTGGATCACAACTTCAGCGCAAAAGACATGGCACAAGCGGGTCGTGACGTAGAGAAGAACGTGTTGAGCAAGGCTTTAAACAAAGTGATCAACGATCATGTGTTTGTTTACGGCAACAAGACCGTAATTCTGTAGGTCGGAGGTTCGATTTCCGGTAAGACTTCCAGTTAAAACCCAATAAAAAACGCGCAATAGGGTTAATCCATTGCGCGTTTTTTGTATCTGATGATCTGAATAGCTTTATGAGATTTCCGACTACGGGAATGACGAACTCGGTGATGAATCTTGTAACTATAGGCTCTAACATGCGCCCTCGAACACTCAGACTGTCAGCATCTAAAGATAGACCTGGCAAACACCATCAAACACCCCGTCATTCCGACGAGCCTTGGTGAGTTCAGGAATCTATTCCCAGCAACTATCCAATCAAATTAGGCCTGTTCTGACTCAACAATCTTCTTCAAAGAGTGTGGATGCAGCTTAATGCAAATCTCTTGATGCTTGAATGCAACCGTTGGATTATTCAAACGTTCACCCTCACCTTTCGGGCTAGAGAGTTTTATCTTAATGCCTTGTTCTGCCAAATTTTCAAACTTAGCAGCGAACTGCGGGTAAGTCTCTTTAAGGTCTGCTAGATACTCATCTGCCGTTTGAGCGTGAGACGGAATCACAAACTCTACATGCTCCCAATCTTGGCTCGGGTAAATCTTACCTTCAGCTGGGTAAGGCAGCTCTAAACATTCAATCTTCCAACCAAGACTTTGCAATGGTTTATCGAAAGCCAACACCACAATGGGACGACCATTGATCATCGCTTCTGAAATCGTAGAGCCGTATTCAGACCATGCTTGATGTGCTGATTTCGCAAGCTCAGTTTCATTGATTCTTAATGCAATATGATCCGCTTGAGCAAAGCTTAAATCCAAACCCAGCACATTTCCGAGGTTCTCAATTTTCGTCATAAACGTATCAAGGCGTGCAATCATTTGTTGTGGTTCTAGTTCAGCTTGCTTCAGGCTCATCGTCATTGTCTATGTTCTCCAAATAATGGCAGCATGGTATCAGTTTTACTTCCAGCAACAAGCGCTGCTTTGACAAAAAACACTCAAAAAGTACCGTGTCTTACTTTCCTAAATAGACAAACTTGGCTTGGTCAAAGTTGATTGTCAAAAACCCCTCAGGAAATGTTAATTTTCTATCAATTCGACCTATAAGAAAGCCCACAAAATTGGTATGATTAACGCCATTTTTGTGAACTTAAACAGAGTCTGTTGTTCATTTCAGCATTAAATCGTTAACTAGAAGCATAATTAGCCAAATTTAATGCCCACGAAATAACGGCTACTCTTATTCATCCTTGAATTGAAGGAAACGCGTGTGAATATCCAAGCACTGATTAATGACAAAGTATCTCAGGCTCTAGAAGCCGCTGGCGCACCTGCAGGCTCTCCTGCGGCTGTCCGTCAATCTGCAAAACCACAATTTGGTGACTACCAAGCAAACGGCATTATGGGTGTTGCTAAACGACTAGGCACTAACCCTCGAGAATTTGCTCAAAAAGTATTGGACGTTCTAAACCTAGACGGTATCGCTTCTAAAGTTGAAATCGCAGGTCCAGGTTTCCTAAACATCTTCCTAGATGAAACGTTCCTGGCACAACAAGCAGACGCAGCGCTTGCTGACTCTCGCCTTGGTGTTTCAGCCGCAGAAGCACAAACGATTGTTGCTGACTACTCAGCTCCAAACGTTGCAAAAGAAATGCACGTAGGCCACTTACGTTCAACGATCATCGGTGATGCTGTTGTTCGTACACTTGAGTTCTTAGGTCACAAAGTTATCCGTGCTAACCACATTGGTGACTGGGGTACTCAATTCGGTATGCTTATCGCAAACCTTGAGCGCATCCAAGCTGAAACTGGTGAAGTTTCAATGGAACTTTCAGATCTTGAACAGTTCTACCGTGAATCTAAAAAGCTTTACGACGAAGACGAAGAATTCGCAGTGAAAGCTCGTGGCTACGTAGTGAAACTGCAAGGTGGCGACGCATACTGTGCTGAAATGTGGAAAAAGCTGGTTGACGTAACCATGGTTCAAAACCAACGTAACTACGATCGCCTGAACGTATCACTGACACGTGATGATGTGATGGGTGAAAGTATGTACAACCATATGCTTTCAAACATCGTTTCTGACCTACAAACACAAGGTCTAGCAAAAGAGTCTGACGGCGCACAAGTTGTATTCCTAGACGAATACAAAAACAAAGATGGCGACCCTATGGGCGTTATCGTGCAAAAACGTGACGGTGGCTTCCTATACACCACCACCGATATTGCATGTGCTAAATATCGTTTTGAAGAACTGGGCGCAGATCGCGTACTTTACTTCATCGACTCTCGTCAGCACCAACACCTAATGCAAGCTTGGACTATCGTTCGTAAAGCGGGTTATGTTCCTGAGTCTGTATCTCTTGAGCACCACGCGTTCGGCATGATGCTAGGTAAAGATGGTAAGCCATTTAAAACTCGTGCTGGCGGTACAGTGCGTCTTGCTGACCTTCTGGACGAAGCAGAAGTACGTGCAACTCAACTGATTGAATCTAAAAACCCTGAGCTAGCAGAAGACGAGAAGAAAACCATTGCGAACACAGTAGCAATGGCAGCAGTTAAATACGCAGACCTTTCTAAGCACCGTACCACTGATTACGTGTTCGACTGGGAAAACATGCTGGCATTTGAAGGCAACACAGCACCGTACATGCAGTACGCATACACTCGTGTCGCTTCAATCTTTGCTAAAGCAGGCATTTCTATGGACTCTCTTGAAGGTGAAATCAAAATCACTGAAGAAAAAGAGAAAGCCCTTATCGCGAAACTTCTACAATTTGAAGAAGCGGTACAGTCTGTTGCTCGTGAAGGTCAACCACACATCATGTGTAGCTACCTGTTCGAACTTGCTGGTCAATTCTCTAGCTTCTACGAAGCGTGCCCTATCCTTGTGGCTGAAGATGAAACCGTTAAACAGAGCCGCCTGAAGCTTGCTGCACTGACAGCTAAGACTATCAAGCAAGGCCTGTCGCTTCTAGGTATCGAAACTCTAGAGCGCATGTAATGCCCTTCTGGTTACAATGAATAAATACAAAGGTTGATGTGAGAGCATCAACCTTTTGTTTTATCTAACGTATACTGATACCAATCGTAGTAAATAACTAATCATCCTAGCTGGTTAAAACGCTCGATAACTGCGTTAGAATTTTTGATTGTAGAGTAACTACTTATCAAAAGAATCTGCCTTGTTCTCAAACCTTTTTCCTGCGCTATTTCTGATCATTTACTTACTGTGATTGGTATGACTTCAAGAAATCGAAATGGATAATAATAATGAGCTTTGAACTTCACCCACAGTTAGCAAAAGACACCACGCTTATTGGCGAATTTCCACTAAGCTTGGCGCTGCTAAGCAAAGACAGTGCAGTGCCTTGGGTTATCTTGGTACCCAAACGCGCCAACCTAAAAGAGTTGCACCATCTACCAATGAAAGAACAACAGCAGTTCTTGCTTGAGTCTCAAGCGGTAAGCCAAGCATTAGAAGCGACATTCCAACCAGACAAATTAAACCTAGGCGCGCTGGGTAACATGGTGCCACAGCTACACATTCACCATATTGCGCGTTTCAAAAATGACATCGCATGGCCAGGTCCAGTATGGGGCAACACTAAAGGCGAGCAACGCAGTGAAGAAGAACAGACAGCAATCCATACTCGTATCCAAAACGTTTTGTCGATGAGTTCTATCTTCAAGAAAGCATAATTCGAGTACATCTCATTACGCTTTAAAAGAAGACTGTTCAGAAAAGACACATAACAAAAAGCCGCTCACCTAAAATAGGTGAGCGGCTTTTTTATTGTCTAATCTCGTCGCTTTCAACGAGAGTATGAGACCAGAACTACATCATCACATTCAGTGACAAACCATCTTGTTTGCTGATGGTGTAGCGAATACGTGTTGTATGGCCATGCTTATTGGTGTCGACCAAGCGAGATATCTTGCCTTTCTTGACCCACACTCCCAGCATAGCATCGATACCGTCTTCACTTACCCCAAACTTAGATGCAAGCTCACTACGAGCAGCAACACCTTCGTTATCAATGTATTGATGAAGTTCAGTTAAAATCATACTACTTGCACCTCAAGTGCTTTTTGCTTACTGCCGATTTTCTTGAAGATGCGATACGTCATCACAAAACCACCAGCTATTGCCACCATCCACACAGCACTACTTACTGGGTGTACAGCGAAGTTTGCTGCTTGGTAATAGAAGGTCGCACCGAAGTAACCAAGTGCCATTGTCCAAACTGCGATGAAGCGGGCAAACGTCTGACCAAATTCACGAACATAAGCACCCATCGCTGCCACACAAGGTGTGTAAAGCAAGATTAGGATTAAGTAAGCAAACGCAGCGTGGCCTGATACAAACTTATCTTTCAAGTTACCAAAGATCGAAGTATCAACCTCTTGATCAGCAGCCACAGAACTAGAGTCAGACAAGTCACCAACTTCAATGCCTAATGGATCGGAATAGCTCAAACCAGCAAGGTTTTCAGGAATGGTCATTACGGCTTCTTCTAAACTTGCCGCTAGATCAAACTCAGCCGCTTCTTCATCAGAAGGTGTAGTGTATAAGCTATTTAGCGTACCAACCACGGCTTCTTTCGCAAAAATACCGGTAATGATACCAACCGTTGCAGGCCAGTTCTCTTCAGTAATACCAATCGGTTGGAACACTGGAGTTACAACTTGAGCCGCTTTAGATAGCACAGAACTTTCACTGTCTTCGTTACCAAAACTGCCGTCCATACCTAATGAATTCAAGAAACTCAGAATTGCCACAACCATTACAATGGTTTTACCTGCGCCAAGCACGAAACGTTTCAGCTTCTGCCAAGTTTTCAGCATCACGTTTTGCACGGTCGGCAATTCGTAATCCGGCATTTCCATAACCAAGCTATCGCTGCTACCAGGATAGATAGTATTTTTAAGGAACAAGCCCGTAAATACAGAAGCCAGAATACCCATGATGTACAGAGCGAACACAACGTTTTGTCCAGCACCAGGAAAGAATGCAGCAGCAAACAGTGCGTATACAGGTAGACGAGCACCACATGACATAAACGGTGCCATTGATGCGGCGAGTTTACGTTCGCGCTCTTGGTCAAGAGTACGCGTTGCCATGATAGAAGGTACGTTACAGCCAAAACCCAGAACAAGTGGTACAAATGCTTTGCCCGGTAAGCCAATTTTCTGCATCACTTTATCCAGTACAAATGCAGCGCGGGCCATGTAGCCTGAACTTTCTAGTACCGCTAAGAACAAGTAAAGCGCGGCAATAACCGGAATAAAGGTCGCAACCGTTTGGATACCACCACCAATACCATCAGCAAGAACGGTGACTAGCCAAACCGGTAAGTGACCATCTAATAAGTGATGTCCGCCATCAACTAATATTGCGCCAACACCAATATCGAAGAAGTCGATAAACGCGCTACCGATATTGATAGAGAACATAAACATTAGGTACATGATGACGAAGAAGAAAGGAATCCCGACCCATTTATTCAAAATGAATTGATCGGCTTTCTCTGTGAAATTACGGCTCAGTTTGCCTTCGCTGCGACGAACTCGTTTACAAAGTTCATGTAAGAAAGTGTATTTAGCGTCAGCAACAGCAAGATCAATATCGAAATCGGCACCAAGACGCACACTATCAATTTGAGTGCGAGTTTGTGGAGCCAAACCATTCAATACCAAGTAATCATTTTCTAAAGCACGAATCGCTAGTGCTCGGTGAGATACGTCAGCATCATCAAATTGTGACTCAACAGAAGGAATAAGAGCTTCTAACGCGACATCGTAATCAATAGAGATAGGATCAAGACTCACACCTTGAACCAGAAGCTTATGCAAACGCTCTTTAAAACGAACCACTTGTCCTTTATCGTTTGCTGACAAGCTTAGAACCGGGCAACCTAGCTCTTTTTCTAGAGCCTTAAGATTAATCACCTGACGCTCACGCTTTAATACATCCATTTTGTTCAATACAACGATCATTGGGCGACCCAACTCTCGCAATTGTAATGTCATGTATAAGCTTCTTTCCAAACAGCTAGCATCAACAACATTGATGATCACGTCCGCTGGGTGAGTAAGCACGGCGCGTGATGCAATAGACTCATCGATACTGTTTGCATCATTGCCACTGTCTAGTGCATAAATGCCTGGTAAATCCGTTAACTGAAATTGATCACCAGCGTGCGAATATAAACCGGTTTTCTTTTCTACGGTCACACCAACCCAGTTACCAACGTGCTGTTTTGCGCCAGTTAATGCGTTAAATAATGTTGTTTTACCACTATTAGGGTTACCAACAGTAAGAACTTGATAATCCATTTAGATAACCTCGATTTGTTCTGCAATGCTTTCACGAATGGCTATAGAAACACCTCTCACTTCAACTTGAAGCGGATCACCCATAGGTGCACGACGGATAAGTGTCACCTCGGTTTTTGGCAACATGCCCATAACCATTAGTTTTTTTCTAACGTCTGGTGTTAAACCTGTAAGTGCAACAATAGAAGCCGCTTTTCCTTGCTCTAGTTGTGAGAGTTTCATAAGTACCCAGTTCGAGATTGATAATGAGAAAGATTGTTATTACCGACATAATACACGCACATACCCACAATTCTATTGTGTGAAATCAATGTTTTCGAAAATACACTCTCGTAAATTTCGTTAAAAACGTTTACGTCAAAAACGTCACTTTCAACAATTAGTGGGGACTACCTCACTAGTACGCGTCAACCAGAAAACAATAAAACACTAATAATCAACAACTTATAATAATGTCGGTTTTCTCACAGTCATCTGTCGTTAATTTTATAAGCAAAACAAGTCGCTACCCGTATAGTTACTTCATCGAAGAGAAACTCTTTCTCTTTAATTTTATTCCAGAGGTGATGTGGCTAGCCATATCACTCCGGCAGCAAGCGAAGGTGTCATTGGCACCCGTGGTATAGTCCCCCCGGCTATACCACGATATTTTTTTTCTTCCTTTTGTTTTAACCCACAAACCTTTTTAAATTCCCCAACTATCGTTATATCTCGTATCTCGTATCTCGTATCTCGTATCTCGTATCTCGTATCTCGTATCTCGTATCTCGTATCTCGTAGAAGCATAAAAAAGCCCCAACACGAATGTCGAGGCTCAAAGTATCTTTATCTATGTTGTAACTGGACGTCCCTAGTTCACTGCTCTTCGTTGTTTTCAGCAAACTTAGATGGCGACATGCCAAAGTGATGTTTAAACCTTTGACTGAAATAGGAAGGGTCATTGAAACCAGAATCAAACGCGACGTCTGAAATCCTCTCTCCCGCAAGTAGCCGCTCGCACGCATGCTCTAAACGCACTTCATTCAAATGCTCTTTAAAGGTCTTGTTGTAAGCCGATTTAAAACGTCTCTGTAAGCTTCTCTCAGACATAAACAAATACTTAGCAGCAGTTGCAGTACTGAACTCGGCATCAGCGTAGTTTTCACTCACAAGCTGCGACACTCTGTTCTTCCACTCTTGTTCCGCTGTCAGTTTTTGCTGCTCTGGCGTTGAAGCGGCAAGCTTAATGGTTTCAATCTGTTCAATTGTGCTGGCTTCCAAATTATCTAACACTTGATATTCAATCGGCCACGAAAGCTGCACCTTATTTTGAGAGTCCGAGACAAAAGCATTCAGTTCACCACCGCTCTGGTTCATCAATAATGGCAACTTTTCGATGTTTAGGTCGGTCGACTTTCCAGTATTGTCATTAATGCTTGAAGTCAATTTAGGGAAAGGCATTCCACGGTCTCGAATCGTCACAACAAGGTGCTCTTTAACCTCTTCAACCAATACCACCATACTCTGTGACTTAAAGTTTCTCTTAATGATGCTAGCGACTAGACTGTTAAAAATAATATCAAGATTAAAATACAGCAAGGATACATGTCGTTGTTTAGTTTCAACTTTAATATCCAGTTCAATACCGGCTTTGGCTAAATCGTCCTGCCAAGCTTTGAGTACAGCTTCTAAGATTAAAATTATATCGTAACAAACCTTTCCCTTCCCTTGTGGCGTGTTACTCAACTGAGCCAAGCCATTTTTCAATGTCAATATTGGCGACTTACCTTGTTCATCATTCCAATTTGGGATCATAGCTGCGATATGATTAACTTCAGAAGAGAGTTCATTAGCAGTATGTGTGACAAGAGCACTCTTAACTGACAACTGTTTTTTAAGCTGTTGATTAGTCGTTAGTAGTATTCGGCTTTGATGCCTCAGTTGATCTGTCTTTAATGCAACTTGCGCCTTTAAGTGCCTGTTGGCGAAAGTGACGTAACGTGATCGCCAAAAAACCAAAGCAGTCACGACACAGATAAGTAATATAAGAGAGCTTGCTGCTGCCCAATTACTCAGATACCAAGGTTCCGCAATAGAAAAGCTTTGGTTCGTTGACGTAAAGCGATAATGGGAGTCCTTAACGGGTTTCACTTCCAACGTATAGTCCCCAGGAAGAAGGTGATCGAGTGTTAGTAACCCCCCTTCAAACTCACTCCAAGGTTCATTGTCGCTTAGTCGATACTCCATTGCAGGTGTGTATGTCGCTGGTAAAACTCCAATCTTAAAACCGATTGATGAGCCATAAGGAATTTCATCTAAATCAGCTGTCTTGCCACCAAGTGATACTATCTGATGGTCGACACTTATCTTGCTCAGCAATGCACGGCTATGAGGTGTTGTTGATACCAATAGCTCATTAGCTAATGCACTCACCACGCCATATCTTGAGCCGAAGATAAGCCTAGTAGACTGGCTACCTTCGCTGTAAAACAGAGCACACGCACCTGCAGCCAATTCATTGGTGATCAAGCCAAATGGTGAGCCGATATGTTTATGCAGTTGCCCATCCAATCCGTAATAGCTAATACCTTTCGAAGAGCCTAACCACATCCCATTATCATCGCTAATTAAACATTTAGGACTAATATTTTCCTCAACAAGAGTGACCTCTTGAATAATAGAACTGTTATTAGGGATTCGATACACACCATAGCTACTCGCAAACCACTGGGATCCATCTTTCGCTTTTTCAATATCGACCACTTTGCCAAGCCGCTCGCTTGAACGACTAAAGCTAATTCTCTCATCAAGAAAAGAGTAGAATCCGTGATCAGTACCAACATAGATACGACCTTGCAAACCTATATTGAGAGCGGTGATCTTTGCTGGCAAAAATTTATCAACTAACCAATCGGTGCCATAACTTGTCAACTTATTGGTTTCGATAGATAACGAATAAAGGTTTTGTCCCGAGGTCATCCAAAGCATGTTATCCGCTTCAAGTGCAAAGTTTTCAACGGGTACACCTTCAATCGCTCTTGGTAGATCGACCTTTTCAGCCTCTAACGTATCAGTGTTGAAACTAATAATACCTTCTGCAGTCGCCAACCAAATTGAAGAACCAAAGAACTCAAAGTCCTGTACTGGGTTAGAGTAAACACGAACGGGGTTATCTTCACTTTGAGAATCAACCAAATAGAGACCTCTGGAAGAAGCAACCCAAGACAGTTGATCGCGAACAAGCTGTACTTTGTTTATCACCACACTACTCGAGTGCATCCCCATTCCCGTTAATGGCGTTCTTGAGAATGTCCTGCTGAACAGTGAAAAATATCGAATTCCGTTATTGGTCGCGACCCACATTCCACCAGCATGGTCGTTAATTAACGAATATATTTTTTCACCCGGTAACGAAAAGTCTTGATTATCGGCTTGTTCAAATCGTGTAATTTGCCCCGAAATAAAGTTGTAGCTGATAAGACCATGCTCAGTCCCAATCCAGTATTGATCGGTTGTTTCAGCGAGAGAAAGAACATGCGAACCACGCACCCACCTTTCTTTCTTAGGATTTGCAAGATCTATAATCACTGCACCATTCAATGTACCAATGACTAACTCACGTCTTGCCATCGAAAAATACAGCGTCTCTATATGATTTTTTTCTGATGCAGCGATATGAGTAAATTCTTGGCTATCAGAAAGGTACACTCCGGAGCTGGTCGCAAGCACCCATTTTGACAGCACCCGCTCAGCATCGTTAATCGTAATATCGCTGCTATTGTTGTACCGATACAATTTTAGAAGCGAGTAAGTGCTAAATTCTAAAGATTGAGTATTGTACGTATAGAAATTACTGCTATCAGTAACCCAAATATAATCACCGGAAGCACCGATATTCGCGATCTCAGCCCCCGGGCTTAGACTAAATGCAAGTGCATTACCGATTCCTGGGCTATGTCGGTACACCTCATTATCAAAGAAAGTCCAAAACTCATCGTTAAGAAACGCGACTTTCTCTGAAGAAAATTGCAAAAGGCTACCTTTTCGAGGGAATAGGGTTCTGCCATCATAAAAAAGTATTTTTCCATGCACATCATGAACCCAGAGTCCGCCACCTTCACCTAAGTACAGATTTTTTGCCGCAAGGAAGTTCCCTTGTGCTTGAACGGGCAAAGGGTAGAAAACGGAGGGTGATGTATTTACCGCAAGAACGCTAAATGAAATGCTCGTTAAGATGAACATTTTGAAAATAATTCGATACAACTTTTAATCCTGAACAGCAACAACACATGAAATATTGGTTCTCACAGCGCTTGTTGCTGATTAACCAAAAAGTGAGTTTTTTTGTGCTTATTATTATCTTTCTATTTTAGCTGAAATTGACAAAGGAGAAAGGAGGTTTGATATTTGTTGGAAGGTTTTATCTTAGCGGTCACGAAAATGCCGCAAAAAGCGGCATGATTCATCAATTAACGAGAGCAAAGTGTCGTAAAGAATACTCAATATTGATTACATTCCACTCAAGCAACTTGTGTAACTATCTGTAAGCTGCTGAAGAAAATCAAAATAGCTTCCACTCTTCACTTCAACCTGCGAACCGACAGGATCAAGTTGTCCTTGTTTAGCGTTACTTCCACGAGTCACCGATTCAATCACCGCTGGTGTAAATTGAGGCTCTGAAAATACGCATTGAACATTTTCACGCACCAAAGTCTTCTTGATAGCTATCAGACTTTTTGCGCCAGGTTTACGCTCAGGGCTAACCGTAAAGTGACCTAGATTATTCAACTTAAATTCTTGTTCGAAGTAGCCATACGCGTCATGGAATACGTAGTAGCCTTTGTCTTTCACTGGCGCGAGTTGTTCATGAATCGCCTGCTGCTTTTCTTTCAAAGCAATCAAGAATGAATCTAGGTTCTCTTGATACGCCATGGCGTTATCAGAGTCTGACTCAATTAGCTTAGCTGAGATATATTTTGCCGCTACCTCGACTTGATCGATACCCAACCAAAAATGCGGGTCATGGCTACCATGGTTGTGCCCCTCATGAGCATCGTGGTCTTCATGTCCAAACTCTCTCAAGTTAATCCCCGGAATCTCACTGATCTTGATGACGTTTTCTTTAGAACCAATCACCTTGGTCAAAAAAGCTTCTAGGTCAGGGCCAAACCAGATCACCATATCGGCACTATGAACTTTTTTGACATCTGATGGCTTAAGCGCATAATCGTGCGGCGAAGCATTGCTGTTCATCAACACATCAGGTTCACTAACGCCCTGCGTTAATTCTGTCACAATCATTTGAATTGGTTTGAAGCTTGTTAGAATAGTATTGGCACTTGCAACACTTGGCGCTAAAAGCAAAGTAGCAAGTATAAAAGATGAACGTGACATAATTCCTCGTTAATAGAAAAGTAGCTTAGGCTTGAGGTAAATGTTACATTATAACATTAGCGAATTGCAAATGAGTTCTATTCATGGATAATTTAATCCAACTAGATTCTGTGAGCGTCGAATTTGACGGTCGAAAAGTTCTAGATAACATCTCTCTAAATTTAGAGCGCGGCAGAATCACCACCCTGATTGGGCCAAACGGTGCAGGAAAGTCGACATTAGTAAAAGTGGTATTAGGTTTACAGACCAAATTTTCAGGCACAATAACAAAAGCTAAAAAACTGAAAATTGGCTATGTACCACAAAAATTAAAGCTCAATGATTCACTACCGCTCAATGTAGAACGTTTTCTAAAGCTCACTGGTAAGTTCAGTCAGCAAGAGATCCTTGAAGCATTGAAGCTCGTTGGTGCTGAACATCTACAAAAGAGCAACATGCACCAACTATCTGGCGGTGAAAACCAACGTGTGCTAATTGCTCGTTCATTGCTAAGAAGACCCGATCTACTGGTTCTTGATGAACCCGCACAAGGTGTTGATGTACAAGGCCAAATAGACCTGTACGACCTGATCGATACCATTCGCCACCGTTTTGGTTGCGCCGTATTTATGGTTTCACACGATCTGCATTTAGTGATGGCAAAAACAGACGATGTTATCTGTTTGCATCACCATATCTGCTGTTCAGGCGCACCGGCAGACATCAAACACCACCCCTCTTATATCGCACTTTTTGGCACCGCGACCCAAGAGACCTTAGCCTTTTATCACCACCAACACGAACATCACCATCATGATCTCGCAGGACAACCTGTCGAAGGCGACGTGCATGAATGTTCAAACCATAAACACGGACACCACTAATGCTTGAGTTTCTTCTTCCCTCTATTTTAGCTGGCTTGGGCATTGCTCTAATCGCGGGGCCACTAGGTTCATTTGTGGTGTGGCGCAAGATGGCTTACTTTGGTGACACGCTTGCTCACGCTTCTTTGATGGGCTTAGCACTTGGCTTTCTGTTCAACATTAACTTGTATTTCGCGCTGCTGATTTGTTGTTTGATGCTAGCTGTGTTGCTAGTGACTTTACAAAAACAAAAGCTGGTCGCGACCGATACCCTACTCGGTATTTTGGCGCACAGCGCTCTGTCTTTGGGTCTTGTCGCCGTGAGTTTCTTAGATAACGTTCGCGTTGACCTAATGAGCTACCTATTTGGTGACTTGCTTGCAGTGTCTCCGACAGATTTGGTATTCATCTATGCGGGTGCAGCCGTGATTGGAGTGGTACTTGCTATCTTTTGGCGACCACTATTGTCGACGACCGTTAACGAAGATCTCGCAGCGGTTGATGGCATCAACATTGATTTAATGCGTCTTATTTTGATGCTATTGGTTGGGATCGTGATTGCGGTCGGTATGAAGTTTGTTGGTGCATTGATCATGACGTCATTGCTGATAATCCCAGCAGCAACGGCAAGAAAATTCGCCAATACACCCGAACAAATGGCATTCCTTGCATCGGTAATTGGTTCTATCGCTGTGTTCGGAGGATTGAGCTTGTCTTGGTTCTATGACACACCGGCCGGCCCTTCTGTTGTTATCAGTGCTGCGGCAATGTTTATGTTATCTCAAATGGTTAGAAGCCGAGCTTAGCACTTATCAGTACGATCTCGTATCTCGTATCTCGTATCTCGTATCTCGTATCATTGAAAACATACAAAAAAGGCTTGGTCAGTGACCAAGCCTTTTTAATATCGTTCAGTTAACTTCTATCTCATTAGATAAAATCCAGCTGATTACCAACCCGTGATTTCACGTAGGCCTTTACCGATGTCAGCAAGAGACTTAACAGTCTTAACGCCTGCTGCTTCCAGTGCTGCGAATTTATCTTCAGCAGTACCTTTACCACCAGAGATGATTGCGCCTGCGTGGCCCATACGTTTACCCGGAGGAGCCGTAACACCAGCGATGTAAGATACAACTGGCTTAGTTACGTTTGCTTTGATGAACTCAGCCGCTTCTTCTTCCGCAGTACCACCGATCTCACCAATCATTACGATTGCTTCAGTCTCTGGGTCTTCTTGGAAAAGTTTTAGGATATCAATGAAGTTTGAACCTGGAATAGGGTCGCCACCGATACCAACACATGTAGACTGACCAAAGCCTTCATCTGTTGTTTGTTTAACTGCTTCGTACGTCAGAGTTCCTGAACGAGATACGATACCTACTTTACCCTTCTTGTGGATATGGCCAGGCATGATACCAATCTTACACTCGTCTGGAGTGATAAGACCTGGACAGTTAGGACCGATCATGCGAACGCCAGTTTCTTCTAGCTTCACTTTAACGTCGATCATGTCTGTAGTAGGGATACCTTCAGTGATTGTTACGATCAGTTCGATACCTGCATCAATCGCTTCTAGGATTGCATCTTTACAGAAAGGTGCTGGTACGTAGATAACTGTTGCTGTTGCGCCAGTCGCTTCTACTGCTTCACGTACTGTGTTGAATACTGGAAGGCCTAGGTGAGTTTGACCACCTTTACCAGGTGAAACACCACCAACCATTTGCGTACCGTATGCGATAGCTTGGTCTGAGTGGAATGTACCTTGACCGCCAGTGAAACCCTGACAGATTACTTTAGTGTCTTTGTTAATTAATACAGACATTATTTAGCCTCCGCAGCAGCAACAACTTTCTGAGCAGCATCTGTTAGAGATACAGCAGCAATGATATCAACATCAGAATTAGCAAGTACTTCGCGACCTAGGTCTGCGTTTGTACCTTCTAGACGAACAACTACAGGAACTGTTACGCCAACTTCTTTAACTGCACCAATAATACCTTCAGCGATCATGTCACAACGAACGATGCCACCGAAAATGTTTACGAGTACTGCTTTAACATTGTCATCAGAAAGGATGATCTTGAATGCTTCAGCTACACGCTCTTTTGTCGCGCCGCCGCCTACATCAAGGAAGTTTGCTGGCTTGCCACCGTGTAGGTTTACGATATCCATCGTACCCATCGCAAGGCCTGCACCGTTAACCATACAGCCAACGTTGCCATCAAGTGCTACGTAGTTCAGTTCCCACTGAGCTGCGTGCGCTTCACGCTCGTCTTCTTGTGAAGGATCGTGCATTTCACGAAGCTTTGGCTGACGGTACATTGCGTTTGAGTCAATGTTGATCTTGCCGTCTAGGCAAAGCAGGTTGCCTTCGCCGGTAATTACAAGCGGGTTGATTTCTAGTAGAGCTAGGTCGTACTGAGAGAACATTTGGCCAAGACCCATGAAGATCTTAACGAACTGTTTAATTTGATCGCCAACTAGACCAAGTTTGAACGCAAGTTCACGGCCTTGGTAAGCTTGAGGGCCCACTAGAGGATCGATCGCTGATTGGTGAATCAACTCTGGAGTTTCTTCAGCGATTTTCTCAATGTCCACGCCGCCTTCAGTTGACGCCATGAATACAATTTTGCGCGTTGCACGGTCAACAACAGCACCTAGGTAAAGTTCGTTAGCAATGTTCGATGCTTCTTCAACTAGGATCTTTGTTACAGGTTGACCATTAGCGTCTGTTTGGTAAGTCACTAGGTTTTTACCTAGCCACTTTTGTGCAAACTCTTTAACGCCTTCTTTGGTGTCATGTAGCTCTACGCCGCCCGCTTTACCGCGACCACCAGCGTGTACTTGACACTTAACGACTTTCTTGGCTGTACTGATACGACCTGCAGCTTCGAAAGCTTCTTGTGCAGTATCACATGCGAAACCTTCTGGTACAGGCAAACCGAATTCTGCAAACAGCTGTTTGGCTTGGTATTCATGCAAATTCATTTTGATATTCCGTTTATTTTCCCTTAAGGGATTATTATTTCCATAACGACACAGTTTCCTGTGGTACGTCTGTAGGGTCTTCTCAAATCAACTGCTGTCCATTTTCTAATGGCTTTACAGTTCAAGTGAAGGCCAGACGTTGAGCAGCCTAGCCTTTGAAACTTTTTACGTCTAGCTAACCGGGTTAACTAGACGTTTTAGAGATACTAAACGTCTAATAGCAGACGTGCAGGATCTTCCAGGAGCTCTTTGATTGTCACTAGGAAGCCAACTGACTCTCGACCGTCGATTAGACGGTGATCGTAAGAAAGCGCTAGGTACATCATTGGTAAGATCTCAACCTTGCCATCAACAGCCATTGGACGATCTTGGATTTTGTGCATACCCAAAATTGCCGCTTGAGGCGGGTTGATGATTGGCGTAGACATTAGAGAGCCAAATACACCACCGTTCGTGATAGTAAAGTTACCGCCCATCAACTCATCAACAGTTAGCTTGCCGTCACGGCCTTTGATTGCTAGCTCTTTGATGCCTTTTTCAATATCTGCGAAACCTAGTGTGTCACAGTCTTTCAGTACTGGAGTCACTAAACCACGTGGCGTAGATACCGCCATGCTGATGTCGAAGTAGTTGTGGTAAACGATATCTGTACCATCGATAGAAGCGTTAACTTCTGGGAAACGCTTCAGTGCTTCTGTTACTGCTTTCACGTAGAAAGACATGAAACCAAGACGCGTATCGTGACGCTTCTCGAATTGGTCTTTGTACTGCTTACGAAGGTCCATGATTGGCTTCATGTTCACTTCGTTGAAAGTAGTCAGCATTGCAGTGCTGTTCTTCGCTTCTAGAAGACGGTTTGCAACTGTCTTACGTAGGCGAGTCATAGGCACGCGTTTTTGGCTGCGAGCCGCTGCTGGCGCTTCAACTGCTGGTGCAGATGCTGCTGCCGGAGCCGCTTTCGCTGCTGCTAGGTGTGCATCGATGTCCTCACGAGTAATACGACCACCAACACCAGTGCCTTTAACGTCAGCTGGTTGTAGGTTGTGCTCTGCAAGAAGACGACGAACAGCAGGGCTTAGTGCGTCGTTGCTTTCTTCTGTCAGTGCCGCTTTGTGGCGCTTATCAGGAGAAGCTTCTGTATCTTCAGTCGTGTCTTTCGTTGGCTCACCAGCGACAGCACCAGGTTTGATTTTCGCAAGAAGCTGCTTAGAAAGTACCGTAGCACCCTCTTCTTCAATGATAGCTTCTAGAACACCCGCTTCAGGAGCCGGTACTTCTAGAACAACTTTATCTGTTTCGATATCTACAATGACTTCATCACGTGCAACCGCTTCGCCCGGTTTTTTGTGCCAAGTAGCAACTGTTGCATCAGCCACAGATTCAGGTAAATCTGGAACCAGAATTTCAATTGTCATGTGCGTATTTTCCTTTTACTTCTAGTTCTTAAGTAGGGTCAAAGCGTCGTCAACTAACGCCTTTTGTTGTTTCAAGTGTACCGACATATAGCCAACAGCTGGTGATGCTGATGCAGGACGACCTGCGTATTGAATATCAGCACCTACTGGGATAGCAGCTCGGAAATTATGTTGGCTACTGTACCAAGCACCTTGGTTTTGTGGCTCTTCTTGACACCAAACGTAATCGACTACATTTGTGTATTGTGCGATTGCAGCTCTCACGTCCTCATAAGGGAACGGGTAAAGTTGCTCAATACGCACAATAGCGACATCGTCTTGCTCGTTCTTACGTCTTTGGTCAAGCAGGTCAAAGTAAACCTTACCTGAACAGAACACGACGCGTTTTACGTTCTCAGGAGCCAGATCATCAATTTCTGCGATAGCTGGTTGGAACGTGCCTTCTGCCAAATCTTCAAGAGAAGATGTACACAGAGGGTGACGAAGCAATGACTTAGGTGACATTACAATCAGTGGACGACGCATTGGTCGAACAACCTGACGGCGAATCATGTGGTAAACCTGAGCTGGTGTTGAAGGAACAACAACCTGCATGTTTTGTTCAGCACATAATTGAAGGTAACGTTCAAGACGTGCAGATGAGTGCTCTGGGCCTTGGCCTTCATAACCGTGAGGAAGCAACATAGTTAGACCACATAGACGTGCCCACTTTTGCTCACCTGATGAAATGAATTGGTCGATAACAACTTGTGCACCGTTTGCGAAATCACCAAATTGTGCTTCCCAAAGGGTGAGACCGCTTGGCTCTGCTGTCGCATAACCATACTCAAATGCGAGTACCGCTTCTTCAGATAACACAGAGTCAAACACTTGGAATGGCCCTTGTTTATCATGAATGTTCGCAAGAGGAACATACGTGCTTGCATCTGATTGATTGTGCAGTACTGAGTGACGGTGGAAGAACGTACCACGACCTGAATCTTGGCCAGAGATACGAATACGCTTACCGTCATCAACAAGTGTTGCGTAAGCCAGAGTTTCAGCCATACCCCAATCGACTTGTTTCTCACCATTCACCATGGCAGTTCGATCGTTGTACAGTTTATTTACTCGGCTTTGCAGCTTGTGGCTGTCTGGGTATTGGCAAAGTTTAGTACCAAGCTCTTTCAGGCGCTCGATATCAATCTTATTGTCCCACTCGATGTTCCAGTCGTGACCTAGGTAAGGAGACCAGTCCACAGAGTGAAGTGCCATTGGGCGCCACTCTTTAACCACAACTTCACCGTGATCAAGTGCATCACGATATTCGTTAACTAGCTGAGTTGCTGTATCAATACCAAACTCTCCACGCTCCATTAGCACGTCAGCGTAAAGCTTACGTGGTGTTGGATGCTTCTTGATTTTTTGGTACATCAAAGGCTGTGTTGCATTCGGCTCATCGGCTTCGTTGTGACCGTGGCGACGGTAACAAACCAAATCAATAACAACATCACGCTTAAAGGTATTACGGTAATCCAATGCAAGACGCGCTACGAACGCAACCGCTTCTGGATCATCAGAATTAACGTGGAAAATCGGAGCCTGAACCATTTTCGCGATATCTGTACAGTACATCGTAGAACGTGTATCGCGAGGGTTAGACGTTGTAAAACCAACTTGGTTGTTTACAACGATACGAACCGTACCACCGACACAGAAACCACGCGCTTGAGACATGTTAAACGTCTCTTGCACTACACCCTGACCAGCGATAGCTGAATCACCGTGGATAGTAATTGGAAGTACACGGCTGCCGTCTTTATCGTCTAGACGATCTTGTCGAGCACGTACTGAACCGATAACTACCGGGTTTACGATTTCCAAGTGAGATGGGTTAAATGCGAGTGCTAAGTGAACGTTGCCGCCTGGTGTTGCGAAATCCGCAGAGAAACCTTGGTGGTATTTCACATCACCAGTGCCCCACGAGTCATCGCTGTGCTTGCCCGCAAACTCGTCAAACAGGTCTTGTGGCTTTTTACCAAGCACATTGACTAGCATGTTTAGACGACCACGGTGAGCCATACCAACAACAACTTCACGCATGCCTTGTCCACCAGCATGACGAATAATTTCCTTCGTCATTGGGATAAGAGCATCACCACCTTCCAACGAGAAGCGTTTTGCGCCTGGGAATTTCGCACCAAGATAGCGCTCAAGACCTTCAGCAGCCGTTAGCTCTTCTAGGAAAGCTTGCTTTTCTTCTTTATTGAAAGAGGGTTGACCAGATACAGACTCTAAACGTTGTTGGATCCAACGCTTTTGTTCTGTATTAGTCATGTGCATGTATTCAGCACCAATCGAACCACAATACGTTTGCTTTAGAGATTTGTAGAGATCTTTAAGCACCATCGTCTCTTGGCCAATGGCGTAAGAGCCGACGTTAAACGTCTCGTTGAGGTCTTCTTCGGTAAGAGTGTGGAAAGAAGGGTCCAGTTCAGCGACTGTATCTCTTTCCCATAAACCTAGGGGGTCTAGATTTGCTGATTGATGCCCTCGGAATCGATAGGCATTAATAAGTTGCAGAACCTTTACTTGTTTCGCATCGACATCTGGATCACTAACTTGGACACTGTAATGCTTTGTTTCTTGAGCGAGTCGACGGAAGTATTCACGAACACGAGAGTGTGGTTGTTCCACCGCTTCTGAAGCTTGCACAGGCAGTTCTTCAAAAACGCTTCTCCATTCGTCACTTACCGAATCGGGGTCACTAAGATACAGTTCATAGAGTTCTTCTACGTACGTTGCATTGGCGCCAGCCAAGTGTGAAGACTCGAGCCATGCCTTCATCACGCCGTTGTGCATATTTTCCCTTAACCAGTAGTTTTCACGTTTGCTGCGGTCTATGCCGAGCTATTAAAAGGCCGCCCCAAAACTTCTAGGGCGGCAATTTTTATATAACTTAAACCGAACGATTCACAAGCATGGTCTTGATGTGACCAATCGCTTTCGTCGGATTTAATCCCTTAGGACAAACACTTACACAATTCATTATGCCATGGCAACGAAAAACGCTAAATGCATCATCAAGATCGGACAGACGTTCGTCTGTCGCCGTATCTCGGCTATCTATTAGCCAACGGTATGCTGCAAGTAGGCCAGCTGGTCCGATGAACTTATCTGGATTCCACCAGAATGATGGGCATGAAGTCGTACAACATGCACACATAATACATTCATACAAACCATCTAAATGAGCACGCTCATCAGGGCTTTGTAGGTTTTCACGAGCCGGTGGCACATTGCCATCAGACACTAAGAACGGCTTAACTTTTTCGTAGTTATCGTAGAACTGAGTCATGTCTACGATTAAATCACGCACAACAGGCAAACCTGGAAGTGGGCGAATTACGATCTTATCTTGGCCAGAAAGTGCAGACAGTGGCGTGATACACGCCAATCCGTTTTTACCATTCATGTTCAAACCATCAGAACCACATACACCTTCACGGCATGAGCGACGGAATGAAATCGTTGGATCTTGCTCTTTCAAAAGAATAAGCGCGTCCAAAAGCATCATGTCAGAACCTTCTTCCACCTCTAGGGTGTACTCTTTCATGTAAGGTTTCTGGTCCACATCTGGGTTGTAACGGTATAAAGAGAAATTCAGTTTCATGGTCATATCTCCTTAGTACGTACGTGCTTTCGGCGGGAATGCTTCACGATGGATAGGTTCCATGTTCACGCCACGCTTAGTCATACTTTCTGATTCAGGGTTGTACAGAGAATGGCATAGCCATTGCTCATCATCACGATCTGGGAAGTCGAAACGAGCATGCGCTCCACGACTCTCTGTACGGAAGTTTGCTGCAACCGCGGTTGCGAATGCCGTTTCCATCAAGTTTTCAAGCTCTAAACACTCAATACGTTGCGTGTTGAACTCAGTCGACTTGTCTGAAAGGTGTGCATTTTTAAGACGCTCACGAATCACTTTCAGCTCTTCTAAGCCGTCAGCCATCGCTTTACCTTCACGGAATACAGAGAAGTTGTTCTGCATACATTGCTGAAGGTCTTTACGAATTACCGCAGGATCTTCACCGTCAGTACTGTTTTCCCAACGATTGTAGCGCTCTAGTGAACGTTCAATGTCAGCTTCAGTTGCAGGTTTTGCTTCAGCTTGCTTGTTCAAAGTCTCACCAAGGTGAAGACCTGTCGCACGACCGAACACAACCAAATCAAGTAGCGAGTTGCCACCTAGACGGTTTGCACCATGTACAGATACTGAAGCTATTTCGCCACAAGCGAATAGACCTTGAATTTCAACGTCTGAACCATCTTCAGTTTGTTTAATTGCTTGACCAGAAACCTGAGTTGGAACACCACCCATCATGTAGTGACACGTTGGGATTACAGGAATTGGTTCTTTAACTGGATCAACGTGAGCAAACGTACGAGAAAGCTCACATACACCCGGTAGACGAGACTCAAGCGTCTCTTTACCTAGGTGATCAAGTTTCAGCTTAATGTGAGGACCCCATGGGCCATCGCAACCACGACCTTCACGAATCTCAACCATCATCGAACGAGCTACCACATCACGACCTGCTAAATCTTTAGCATTCGGAGCATAACGTTCCATGAAGCGCTCGCCGTCTTTATTGAGAAGGTAACCACCTTCACCACGACAACCTTCTGTTACCAAAACACCTGCGCCAGCGATACCCGTTGGGTGGAACTGCCACATTTCGATGTCTTGCATTGGAACGCCAGCACGAATTGCCATGCCAACACCGTCACCAGTGTTAATGTGTGCATTCGTTGTTGATGCATAGATACGACCAGCACCACCAGTAGCAAGGATTGTTGCCTTCGCTTTGAAGTAGCAAACCTCGCCCGTTTCCATACAAAGCGCGGTAGTACCTAAGATTGCACCATCTTCGTTTTTAACAAGATCCAGTGCATACCACTCAGAGAAAACCGTCGTTTTGTGTTTAATGTTTTGTTGGTAAAGCGTGTGTAGCAGTGCGTGACCAGTACGGTCGGCTGCAGCTGCGGTACGAGCCGCTTGCTCACCACCAAAATTCTTAGATTGGCCACCAAACGGACGTTGGTAAATACTGCCGTTATCAAAACGAGAAAATGGAAGACCCATTTTTTCTAATTCGATAACCGACTCAGGGCCATTTTTACACATGTATTCGATAGCATCTTGGTCGCCGATGTAATCGGAACCTTTAACCGTATCGTACATGTGTTGTTCCCAGTGATCTTCATGCGCATTACCAAGAGCAACGGTGATACCACCTTGCGCAGATACAGTATGAGAACGAGTTGGAAAAACTTTAGAAAGCAACGCACAAGATAGGCCTTGCTCAGAAATTTGTAGCGCGGCGCGCATACCAGCACCACCAGCACCGATTACTACAGCATCAAACTCACGAACAGGAATAGTCACTTACGCACCCCACAAAATAAACAGACCAGAGAAGAAATATCCTAGAAGAACCGCAACAACACCGACTTGAAGACCAACGCGCAATTTTGCACATTTGATGTAGTCAGTTAGTACTTGCCACAAGCCGATCCACGCGTGAACCAAAATTGAAGTAAGTGCTAACATGGTGAAGACTTTAGTGAAGGTACCACCAAAGAATTGCGTCCAAGATGCGTAAGAAATATCACCTGAGAAAGCACAGAAGCTCACTAGGTAGATAGTGTAAAGCGTCATAATGATGGCTGTTGCACGAATCAATAGATAATCATGCACACCATTACGACCAAAAGTAGAAACGTTGTTTACCATACTAAGATCCCCGCTAGTAGAGACAATACCGCTGTTGCTGCGAATGCAACCTTCGCGCTCTTAGCGCCAGATTCCAGCTCTTCAAAGTGACCAAGGTCCATAAGAAGGTGACGAATACCACCAGCAATGTGGTAAGCCAAAGCGGTTAAAATGCCCCACAGAATAAACTTCACGAAGAAACCGTCGACAATGTCGCTAGCTTCCATAAAGCCTACAGGGGAAGAGAGGGAAATGGATAGTAACCAAAGCAGAATTCCGATCGCAACAAAAGTAATCACCCCAGACACACGGTGTAGGATGGAAGCTATTGCTGTGATAGGAAAGTGGATGGTCTGTAAATCTAAATTAACAGGTCTTGTCTTTCTTTCTTTCACGGGCTCGCTCACTCAGCTCCATTGAGCATGATGGTCATTAAATAACCTTATGTATTGTTATGGACAAAATTTGATTGCAAACCCTCAAAATTTAACATTAACTTAACAAATAACGTAAGTTGAGCCTTAGATAATTGTAAAATAATTGTTAACAACTAGGCTTCCGAAGACACCTCACATTTCTTCTTAGCCTTGCATTTATAAGGTTTTAACCAAACTTTTCAGCGCCACTATACGGCTGGCAACATTCTAATACAATTGATGCAACAAATAATGCTACACAGCACAGACTTTTAACGAATTTAATGTAAAAAACACTAACAAGTGCACACAAAGCTGCAGAAAAATTGACTTTCTGACGTAAGACCAGTAAAAAAATGGCACATAAACATCCTGGACGGATTAATAATAACAAAGGAGATTGTTATGGCGGATAAGAAAGCTACCCTTCATATTGAAGGTCAAGCGCCGATCGAATTGCCGATTACAGAAGGTGTACTTGGTACTCCAGTCATCGACGTTCGTACACTGGGTTCTAATGGTTTTTTCACTTTTGATCCTGGTTTTCTTGCCACTGCATCTTGTGAATCGCAAATCACTTATATTGACGGTGGAAAAGGTATCCTTCTACACCGTGGTTATCCAATTGATCAACTGGCCAATAACGCTGATTACTTAGAAGTTTGTTACATTCTTTTATACGGCGAAGCTCCTTCTCGAGCTCAATACGAAGAGTTCAAGACGACTGTCACGCGTCACACCATGGTTCATGAGCAAATTGCTAGTTTCTTCCACGGCTTCCGACGTGATGCTCACCCAATGGCTGTTATGTGTGGTGTGGTAGGTGCGCTTGCTGCGTTCTATCATGATTCATTAGATGTTAATAACGACACACACCGTGAAATTGCGGCATACCGCCTAATTTCAAAAATGCCAACACTGGCTGCAATGTGTTACAAATATTCTATCGGTCAACCGTTTATCTACCCACGCAATGACCTAGGCTACGCAGAAAACTTCCTGCACATGATGTATGCGAATCCATGTGAAGAATATGAAGTGAACCCTGTTGTTGCTCGCGCAATGGACAAAATCTTTACGTTACACGCAGATCACGAACAAAATGCTTCAACGTCAACAGTTCGTTTAGCTGGCTCTTCGGGCGCAAACCCATTTGCTTGTATTGCTGCTGGTATCGCTTCTTTGTGGGGTCCGGCTCACGGCGGTGCTAACGAAGCTTGTCTAATGATGCTTGAAGAGATCGGTAGCGTAGACAACATTGAAGAGTACGTAGCAAAAGCAAAAGACAAAGATGATCCATTCCGTTTAATGGGCTTCGGTCACCGTGTTTACAAGAACTACGATCCACGTGCAACGGTAATGCGCGAAGCGTGCCACGAAGTACTTAAAGAACTGAACATTCAAGATCCACTACTTGACGTAGCAATGGAACTTGAGCGCATCGCTCTTTCTGATGAGTACTTTGTATCGAAGAAACTATACCCGAACGTAGATTTCTACTCAGGTATCATTCTGAAAGCGATCGGTATTCCTGTATCAATGTTCACAGTAATCTTCGCGATGTCTCGTACTATCGGTTGGATTGCACACTGGAACGAAATGCACAGCGATCCGACGAACCGCATCGGTCGTCCTCGTCAGTTGTATACTGGTGAAGAACAGCGTGATTTCCAAGCTCTACACGAGCGCGAATAGTAAAGTTTTGACTTTTCTAATCGATTAAAATCAAAAAGGGTTGATGTATTAACATCAACCCTTTTTTATCTTCCAGTATTTCGTATCACTTCAATGAAGGTACAAATATCCAGAAAGTCATAACCTCTAAACGTGGCTACACTGGATTATCAATATCGATAAATTCTACGTCTAAGCCATGTTCTTTCGTTAGCCATTCACCTAGCGCTTTCACACCATAACGTTCTGTTGCGTGGTGGCCTGCCGCAAAGTAATGGATATCTTGCTCACGTGCTGAGTAAGTTGTGCGCTCTGAAATTTCACCAGAGATAAATGCATCAATACCTTGAGAAGCCGCTAACTCAATGTAATCTTGACCACCACCGGTGCACCAACCGACAGTCGTAATCATTTTGTCTTGGTTCTCTGGAGCAATGTGTAATGGCTTGCGGTTCAAAGCTTGGCCAATCTTTTCTGCGAACTCTGAACCGGTCATTGGCGCACTCAACTTGCCAAACATCGCAACAGATTGTGGGTGCCCTTCCAAACCGCCTTCGACTTCTATCTCAAGTAACTCCGCCAGTTTCGCGTTATTACCAAGCTCAGGGTGGATATCAAGCGGCAAGTGATAACCTAAAAGGTTGATGTCATTTTTAATCAAGGTACGAATGCGCTTGCCCTTCATGCCACGAATCGCTTCTGACTCGCCTTTCCAGAAAAAGCCGTGATGGACTAACAAAGCGTCTGCGTTCAGTTCTACCGCTTTATCAATCAAGGCTTGAGAAGCTGTCACACCAGTAACGATTCGCTTCACTTCTGTTGCACCTTCAACTTGAAGACCATTAGGACAGTAATCTTTAATCTGCTGTGGCTGCAGTTTTTCGTTAAGTAGCTTTTCTAATTGTAAGTTATTCATTTTTCTTTCCAGCTTACCTTTATAATAACGTCGTTATATCAATTTACGGGTAGAATGTCGAAAGCCCCAGGGTTATGTTTATAAAGAGCTAGTTTATGAGGAAGAGATGACAGCACTGCAATGTTT
>NZ_JBFRLX010000020.1:0-6874 GCF_041470165.1 Vibrio sp. 10N.286.46.A8 | reverse complement strand
TATTTTAGGACGAGACAATGCGGATATCGTCAACTGCCTTAGTTAGAGCTTCAAACGGGGCTGAATAAAATCGATAAACGCCGAGATACGTTTAGAGACCGATGACGACTTGTAGTAAACCGCATTCACTCGCTCTCGGTCTGTGTTGGCAAGTTTGTCTTGTTCCAGAATAGGGATTAGTCGCCCTGCTGCCATATCCTCCTGCACCATAAACCCCGATAAACAAGCAATCCCATTTCCAGCTAAGACTAGTTGACGCACGGTTTCACCATTACTGGCTGTCACAGTAGGCGCGACATAACTTTGGTTTGGTAAAGGCCAATGGTTAAGCACTTTGTTCCCTGCAAAACCCACAATTTGATGCAAACTCAAATCTTCAGGTTTGGTGGGCAACCCACGCTTAGCGAGATAATCAGGTGACGCCACAATATGGAGTAAGCTTTTGCCTAACGGGCGCGCGTGCAGTGTTGAGTCGGACAACTTACCGATTCGAATCGCAACATCAGTTCTCTTTTCCAGAAGATCAACGAAGCCTTCGTTGGACGTGAGTTCCAACTCAATGTCTGGGTAAGCCTCTTTGAATGACTGCACCAAAGGCACTAGCTGATGGAATACGAATGGACTGGCGGCATCGACTCTTAAACGACCTTTTGGCAACTCACCGCGCGACACGATTTCTTCTTCCGCGCTCTGGATCATCTGTAACCCCAACCTGACTGAATCGACAAACTGCCGCCCTTCCTCCGTCAATTCCACGCGTCTCGTTGTTCGGTTGAATATCGAGACGCCGAGTTGCGACTCAACCTTACTCACCGAGCGAGACACCTTGGCGACCTGCACATCCAGCGCCTCTGCCGCCGCAGAAAAACCACCAGCATCGACAACGGTGAGTACCATTTCTAAATCATCTGAACGGGTTAACATGAGGCTCCTTCGCTATCTTCATTTTGTTTAATGTCATCTCGCTTGTGCTCATCACAGCTCAAATCATCTATGTCTTTTCGATCTCATCAGCTTAACCCAATGATCGGCTAACTCTTTAATTATTGCAAATTTCACAAAGGTTATTTGTGAATAACGGCATTTTTCACAAATATATTTTGCTAGATAATCCTCGCCATCAAACGAAGCGCTCCTATTGCAGTCACAAGCTGCCCCATTTTATCGCGCTCGGTATTTAACAAAGAACAGTAAGAGAGATGATTATGCCATTAGCATTACTTGCATTGACGCTCAGCGCCTTTGCCATCGGAACCACAGAATTTGTCATCGTAGGCTTGATTCCTACCATGGCGAGCGACTTGAATGTATCTCTGCCATCGGCAGGCCTATTAGTCAGTTTATACGCGCTTGGCGTTGCTATTGGCGCACCAGTATTAACGGCATTAACCGGAAAGTGGAATCGTAAAGCGGTATTGCTAACCGTGATGGCATTGTTTGTCATTGGTAACTTATTGGCGTGGCAAGCTCCAGGCTATAACACGCTGATCGCCGCACGAATTTTGACCGGCCTCGCCCATGGTGTGTTCTTCTCGATTGGATCGACCATCGCGACAGGTTTGGTTTCAAAAGATAAAGCAGCCAGTGCCATCGCGATCATGTTTACGGGTTTAACGGTTGCATTGGTGACCGGCGTACCACTGGGCACTTACATCGGTCAAACCTTTGGCTGGCAAGCGACCTTCTTGATCGTTGCTCTGCTTGGTCTTATTGCTCTTATCGGTAGCGCTATCTTGGTTCCAAGCAACCTTAAGCAACCACCTGCGGCGAAGATTTCGGCACAACTAAAGGTTCTAACTCAACCACGATTACTGTTGGTTTACGCTATCACAGCACTAGGTTATGGCGGCACATTCACAGCCTTTACCTTCCTTGCTCCAATACTGGAAAACGTATCAGGGTTTGATTCGAGCTCAATCAGCCTCATCATGTTGGTTTACGGTGTGTCAGTGGCGGTGGGTAACATCTGGGGCGGAAAAATGGCTGACAAGATGGGCCCGATTAAAGCGCTGACCGTTATCTTCTCTGGTTTAGCCGCAGTACTGGTGGTATTCAACTTTACCGCTGTAAACCCTTATGCAGCCGTTGCGACTATTTTGGTTTGGGGTGCATTTGCATTCGGTAACGTTCCGGGGCTACAAGTGTATGTTGTGAAACTGGCTGAGAAATACACACCAGACGCAGTCGATGTCGCTTCTGGATTGAACATTGCCGCCTTCAACGTCGGTATTGCATTGGGCTCATGGGGCGGTGGTTTGATTGTCGCGAAATCTGGATTAATGAACACCCCTTGGGTAGGTGCGGTGATCGTTTTGATCGCTCTTGTTCTGACTCGATTCAGTGGTGCGTTAGATAAGAAGCAAGCACAACAAGCTGTTCCATCTAGCATCTAGCATCTAGCATCTAGCATCTAGCATCTAGCAAGAATAGAAAAAACAAAGCCCGAACCTAGGTTCGGGCTTTGTCATTTAAATCTGATTATTGTCCGTTATCGATCGCTTTCAGCACTTTACATGGATTACCGACTGCAACCACATTGGCTGGGATGTCTTTGGTTACCACACTGCCTGCGCCAATCACGCTGTTTTCGCCAATGGTTACACCCGGGCAGATGATTACACCGCCGCCAAGCCAAACATTGTCGCCGACGTTAATCGGTGTGGCAAACTCAACACCCTCTTCAACTCGGCCTTTCACATCGAGTGGATGACCTGCGGTCAGGATTTGAACGTTCGGACCAAGCAGCACATTATCACCAATGGTCACTTCAGCCACATCCAAAATCACGCAGTTAAAGTTAGCGTAAAAGTTCTTGCCCAGCTTGATATTCGAGCCGTAATCACAACGAAATGGAGGTTCTAAATGCGCATTTTCACAGCCCGGAATCAGCTCTTGCGTTGCTGCTTCCCATTCCGGTGTGTCAGGAATACTGTTATTGAGTTTTTGAAGCACCTTACGACATTCGATACGAGCTGCATAAAGCTCTTTATCCCAAGCCTGATAAGGTTCGCCTGCTAGCATTTTTTGTTTTTCTGTTTTCACGTTACTTACCTGTTCTCGCATTACTTAGCTATTTTCATATTACTTAGCTAGTTTCACATTACTTAACTGTTTTCACATTACTTAACTAATGGTGGTCAATTCATCGACCAAAAACGCAATATCGCACATCTAAATAACAGTGAATAATGAGTGTTTGAGCTTGGTTTAAGAGATGCGCAGCTCATCACTTTTTGTAGGTAAAATATGAAATTCGAACAGTGCTAATTTAGCTTCGCTATCGAATCACGTAACACCAAACTGCCGGTGGTATTGATGGTGGTCGCTTGCTCTGTTTCACCGACAATTTGCAGGATCGCCTTTTGCGTCATTTGCTCTAATGGCACACTGACAGACGTTAAGCTTGGCGTTAAAAACGCACCCACTTTGCTGTTATCAAAACCGACGATAGAAACATCTTGAGGTAATGAGTACCCAAGTTCGGTTAACGCCTTAATCGCACCAATCGCCATGTCATCGTTTTCAGACAAGATCGCAGTGAAGCTTACTTTACTTTCCACTAAAGCTTGCGCGGCACGGTAACCGCTCCCCATCGTCCAATCACCTTGAACAACTTTGGCCTCATCCAATGCAATACCCTGTTTAGTTAACACATCTTGATAGGCTTGGTAACGCAGCTCATCGGCCGAAGAACCGGCTTTACCACGAATCACTGCAATATCTGTATGGCCTTGCTCAATGATGTGTTCAACCATCAAACAAGCGCTCTGATAATGGTCGGTGGTAATGGCATGGTTAGGCTTCGACGGCATTTCTCGGTTGAGTACCAGAATCGGCGTGTCAGTGCTTTCGATGACCTTTGCAATCTCGCTTTCGGTTAAGCATTGCGGATAGATGATGATGCCCGCGCACTTCATATCCAGCAGGAAGTTGATCGCCTTTATTTCGTCTTCAGCGCTGTGTTTGCCATCGGTGATCACCAGTTGGTGATTCGACTTTTCGCTATAAGAAGCCGCGTGATACATCAAGGAAGAGAAATATGGGCCATTGAACAACTCATTGGTGATTACAAAGCCGATGAAATTGGTCTTCTTGGTCGCCAATTGCTGAGCCAGCAAGTTCGGTCGATAACCTGTTTCTTGAATCGCATCGAATACCTTTTTCACCACATCTGGGCGCACGATGTTCTTGCCATTTAAGACACGAGAAACGGTCGATTTAGATACGCCTGCGCGGTTCGCGACATCAAGCATGGTTACCATTGGCTTCTCTTCCTTTATAAAAAATTAGCCGACATAGGCCGACTAATTCATTGCAAAATGACAGCTCACAGTTCACATAACTGCGCTGGGAAATGCATTCTAAATAGTGGCACCGTTAGATGCAATCACACCTTTATACCACTCAAACGACTTCTTGCGCTTGCGTTCTAGTGAGCCAGATTGATCGTTGTGCTTATCTACGTAAATGAATCCGTAGCGTTTTTTCATCTCACCGGTGGTGAACGACACTAAGTCGATACAGCCCCAAGGGGTGTAACCCATCAAATCAACACCGTCGATCGCAACGGCTTTTTTCATCTCTTTGATGTGGTCGCCAAGGTAAGCTATACGGTAGTCGTCATTAATGCTGCCATCTTCTTCAATGGTATCAACAGCGCCAAAACCGTTCTCAACGATGAACAATGGCACTTCATAACGTTCATACAGAGACGCTAAACAGAAACGCAAACCCGTTGGATCAATTGGCCAACCCCAATCGCTAGACTTGATGAACGGGTTATCAACCGAATTCTCATGACCGCCGTCCATCGCCTCTTCAGTCGACTGATGCGAAGAAGAATCCAAAGTATTCGACATGTAGTAGCTAAAGCCTAAGTAATCGGCCTTACCTTCTTTTAGGATCGTCTCATCTTCTGGTTGCATCTCAATGTTGAAGCCTTTGATTGCCCAATCGCGCTTGGCGTAATTTGGGTAATGACCACGCACCATCACGTCCGAGAAGAAGTAACGGTCACGCATCGCTTGCTGTGCCACCATAATGTCTTCCGGTTTAGAAGAACGAGGATAAAAAGGCACCATCGCACACATTGCGCCGATCTGAAGATCTGGGTTAATCTCGTGACCTTTCTTAACCACCAAAGCACTTGCCACAAACTGATGGTGAACCGCTTGATACATGGCTTCTTGCGGCTTTTCACATTGCGGGAACTTAACACCAGAGCACAACCAACCGAATATGTCTGCCGAAGTGTTCATCTGGTTGTTGATCTCGTTAAACGTCATCCAGTATTTCACTTTGTGCTGGTATCGCTCCATCACCGTAGTTGAATACTTAACAAAGAAATCGATCACTTTTCGGTTCATCCAGCCGCCATATTCGTTAGCTAGATGGTAAGGCATTTCAAAGTGACTCAGTGTTACCACAGGCTGAATGTCGTATTTCAACAGCTCATCAAACAGGTCATCGTAAAATGCTAAACCCGCTTCACATGGCTCAGCTTCATCGCCATTTGGGAAAATACGCGTCCAAGCGATACTGGTACGGAAACACTTAAAACCCATCTCAGCGAGTAACTTAATGTCTTCTTTGTAGCGATGGTAGAAATCCACTGCGACTTGGTTTGGATAGTTTTCGCCATCAATCACACCATCAGTGATTCGACGTTGCACGCCATGAGCGCCCGCTGTTAATACATCAACAACACTTACACCCTTGCCATTCGCATCCCAGCCGCCCTCTAACTGATGCGCTGCAACCGCACCACCCCACAAAAAATCATTCGGAAATTCGTTGTTCATACCATGACTCGCTACAAGTTATTCGTGAAAAAGATCAGGATTAGAGCTGCGATCACAACTCTGAAACCGATTTCAATAAAAGCCAAGATACAGATTGAAACCGGCTTCAGCAATGACTAAACGATCTTTTTCTGATCGAACTACAGACTAATCAAAAGTCAGCGTTACGATCAGTGCTCTTCAAAATATTGATCATGTGTGTGTTTGCTAGATTGGTCTTGAGTTCCGGGATAGAACTGAACCAAAGTCTGATCGGCTAGTGTGAGGTGAATCCAACCCTCTTTGACTTTCAGCCAATTGGTGCCGTTGGTCTCGTAGACGGCAGGAAAAATGCCCCAGCCTGATTCTGATACCTGCAACTCTTGAAAACGGTCAATTGGAGTGAGTTTATTGCTGTTGAAATCAGCATCGGAGTAAACCAACAGAGTCTTGATAGCATCGTTTGGCTTAAACGTATAACAGCTCACAGAGGCTGAAGTGCGATCAAACCACTGGTAGGGTTGTGCGCCTGTTAAATCATAGACCGTACAGTCGTTAAATTGAATAGCCCACTCTTGGTGAGCTTTAAAACCGAGGTAACCTATTGGCTGTGATGGTTCAGGTTTCGAGTCAGCTTCTGGTTCATACACCGGTTCTGAGGTAGCACATCCCATAAGCCCAAGACTAAAAAGGAAAGTCACAGCAAGCTTCATCATTGTCATACCTCAGTTCCGTTAGTAGATGAGTAACTCAATTAAGTCTCTACATTAAACGGTAAGTTCCAAGCGATTACCATCAGGATCGAGCACACAGCTCTCATAATAGCCATCACCTGTTCTTCTTGGGCCATCTAAGCGCTCATAGCCGTCTTCGACCAAGCGTTGAGTCAGTTGATCGACCGCTTGTTCCGACCCTAATGAAATAGCCATGTGAATGAAGCCTGTGAACTGCTCATAAATGTCATCTTTCGATTCAGGCACAGAATCCATTTCCATGATCTCTAAACGACTTCCCGTTTCAAACGAGAGGAAGTATGAAGAAAACCCTTTAGTTGGGTTGTGATATTTTGATTTCGATGTCGCGCTGAAATAATC
>NZ_JBFRLX010000019.1:0-37028 GCF_041470165.1 Vibrio sp. 10N.286.46.A8 | reverse complement strand
ATTTATTGGTAGTGAATAATGCTTACTAAAGAAAAAATATTAGATGCATCTGAAATCGTTTTACGTAAGTTCGGTCCTAGAAAAACGACCGTTGTTGACGTAGCTCGAGCCCTTGATGTGAGTCACGGAACGGTATACCGACACTTTGCAACTAAAGCAGAACTGCATGAAGCCATAACATTAAGATGGCTGGATCGTGTCACCGCACCATTAACTGAGATCACAAATAGACCGGAAAGCGCATCACTAAGGCTTCGAGAGTGGTTTGAGGCGTTAACGGCCATTAAAAGAAGAATTTTTATTGGTGAGCCTGAGTTGTTTGAATCATATTCATCACTAACACAACAAACACCCGAGCACGTAAAATCAAAACACATCAATCATCTGTTGCAGCAAGTTGAGTCGATTTTGAATGATGGCGTTAGAGAAGGTGTCTTTGAAATTGAGGATTGTACTATCACTGCACGCTGCTTCTTTTTTGGTACCGTGCGTTACCACCACCCACTTCATTCACCAGAATGGAAGAGCGACACCATTGAACAAGAATTTACACAGCTTTTTTCTTTGTTAGAAAAAGCCATCTATAAACACTGATTCCTAATCGTTTTTTGAAATAGCCGATTAGATGGGAGAGGATGATTATGAAGCGTACACTGTTTCTATGTGGGTTAATGGCTAGCCAATTACTATCGCTGAATCTCGCATTCGCCTCTCCTCAACAAGAGATTGACCATCTGCTTACCTTTGTTGAATCAACGCAGTGCAAATATGAGCGAAATGGTACAATCCACACCGGGCCAGAAGCGGCCGCACATATAAAAAAGAAAGCTGATTATTACGCCGACGAGATTGAGTCTGCTGAAGATTTCATCGCGTATTCAGCAACAAAAAGTATGTTGAGTGGGCGCCATTACCAAGTTCACTGTGAAGGCAAAACATCGGTTAGTAGTGAAGTTTGGCTAAAATCCGAACTTGATGACTTTCGGTCTCGCTAACTTTTTAGCTTACTTACTCTCTAATGTTCAGCCCTGCTAACTTACTGCCCTGCTAAATAGTAAACAACAAAGTGCCAAACAAAAAAAGAGCCCCTAAGCTGGAGCTCTTTTCGTTTTTTGATACTTCCTGTATCCATAGACAAGTCCAATCTGTAGTACTTTCACTGAAAGCCAGATCATCGATATCTCCAGTTGTGTATCAACTTAAATGTAACACAATCTCCAGGCTTTTCTAAAACACAACAGAGATAATGAGTTTAGTCCCACTCCATCTCACCACTCAGCACTTGTTCGATGTCATCAAGATGGAAGGAATCTCGACATTAACGATACTGATGTGGAATAAGTATTATTAATTTTACTTATGCAGAACCAAATTCTATCTTGGCTGCATTATCCAACACCATAAACAAACGCGATTACGCAGGGAAAAAGACGATGACCGCCATTACCGATTTAGACATTCTGCTAAAGTCCATGTCACCAGAGCTCATTGAAGGTGATTATGTTTTTTGTACTGTAGACGGGGGATTGGGAGATTATGTTCAACTCGAACCAATCGCGACCTTTCGTGAAAAGGAAAGTTTAACACTGGTTCTTGAAGAAGGCGTTGCGACCAAAGCTCAGTTAGACTTCGACGGTGTATTTAGCCTGATAACTTTATCGGTCCACTCGAGTCTTGAAGCGGTTGGATTAACAGCGGCTTTTGCCACCAAGCTAGGTTCATACGGCATTAGCGCCAACGTAATTGCTGGTTATTACCATGACCATATCTTCGTTCAGAAAGAGAAAGCAGAAGCTGCAATGAGTGCGCTGAAAGAGTTTTCAGAAACTGATTAATAAATAATTTGATTACTCACAAATACAAAAAAAGCGACGTAATTTACGTCGCTTTGACTTATTGCTTAACAATCACGCACTGATCAGGCATCAGTGAGTGACACAGTTAAGCAAGCTTAAAAGTCGCCACTTTGTCGCTTAAACCAGCGGCTTGACTCTTAAGTTCGTTCGACTCAGTTAAGCTATCCTGCGCGCCCACAACTAAGTGGTCGGTAACATCTTTAATGGTCGTAATGTTCTGAGTAATTTCACCCGTCACGTGCGTTTGCTCTTCTGCTGCGGTAGCAATTTGAGTCGCCATATCACTAATCAAAGCCACCGCTGTGTTGATCTCTTCTAGCGCATGTGAAGCTCGGTCGGCATCTTCGACGGAATGTATTGCCAGTTTCGAGCTGCTCTCCATAAGATCAACCGCTTGAGCCGTTGTGCGTTGTAAAACATCAATCGTTGACTTTATCTCTTCTGTTGAAGAGTGAGTTCGTTGAGAAAGCACACGTACTTCATCTGCAACTACAGCAAAACCACGACCTTGTTCACCAGCACGCGCCGCTTCAATCGCAGCATTCAAAGCAAGCAAGTTAGTTTGCTCTGCAATACCTTGAATCGTAGCAAGTACCGTCGAAATCTCTTGAGCATGCTTGTTTAGCTCACTGATCACATTACCTGCTTCATTCACTTCATTGGCAAGGTTATTGATAGAACCTTTGGTATCGACAACCAGGGCGTGACCGCTATTAGTGCTTGTCGCAGAGTCTTGTGCCGCTTTTGCGGTTTGCTCAGCATGCGATGCAATCTCTTGCGTTGCACTCGCCATTTCCGTTACAGCCGTCGCCACCATGGTGATCTCTTGCTGTTGATGATTAAGCTCATCCACCGAACGATTCGCTCGCTGAGTACTTTTCTCTGACTGGCTGTTAAGCTGCTCTGATTGCCCACGAATATGACCAATCAACTGCTGTAAACTTCCTACAAAAGTGTTGAAGTTCTGTGCTAGTTCTCCTACTTCATCTTGGTTCTCAACATGAATACGCTGAGTTAAATCACCACTACCATTAGCGATCTGCGCCAATGCTTGAGACACATGGTTCAACGGACGGAACAGAATAGTACACAGCAGGTTAAACAATATGGTACATACAATCACAACCAACAGTGTCACCAACACTTGACCGATCACCGCATCAAATAACGGTGCAACCAAAGAGTCATGATTAACAACACTGATAGTAATCAGGCTTGTACCATCAATCGCACGTGCGTACAGAACATAGTCGCTGCCATTTAACTCGATAGCCGTGTCTTTACCGCTAGTCAGTGCCTTCTGTACATCAGAAAAATCTAGCCCTAGCGAGCTAATGTTCTCATTCAGCAACTTTGTATCAGCGTGCGTGTAAACCGTGCCTTTGTTGGTCGCGATAAACATGTAGCCTTCGCCTGGAAGAATCACTTTTTCAAGGCTGTTTAGAATGTCGGTAATTTCTACATCAGCACCTAAAACGACCTGCTGGCCATGCAGTTGCATTGCAGTACCCAACGACACAACGTTCGCCCCAGTTGCCGCGGCAACCGTTGGGTTATCCATGAACACCTTACTTGGGTTCGAAACCGCATTGGTGTACCAACCCCATACGCGTGGATCATCATTGCCCGGTGGCAACACTACGCCATTCGCATTTTTTTGCGAGCCATCAGGGAACGCTAAGAACACATTATCAAACGAGCCTGAATCACGAACCTGCTTCAGGTGAGTGACCAAGCTTTCTTGTTGTGACTCCTTCGAAAGTGAAGTAAGCGCACGCTCTTTGGATAAGATCCAATCCGATACATATTGATTGTAAGAAGCTGACGCACCTTCTAAGCGCTGTTCAACTTCAATATCCAACCGTTGCAATGAAGCACGAAAAGACAATACCTCGACCAAAATCCCCCCCAGGATAATGGCCATGCTAGCAGAGATCGCCAGCTTATTTTTAAGCGAGAGTTTCTTGAACATAGGAAACCTATAATTTGGAAGTAAAAACCGCGGTGACAAATTTGTCACCAACACAGTTTGCAAGCACCATTTATTTTACGCTTTAAAATAAATTAATAAACCATCCAAGGTTAATATCAGCAATATATGTGAGTGGGGGCACGCATAGCGAGACATTCACCAAGTAAATTATTGATTGTATGAGAAATCATACCGAACAGCCTGTTGGAGGGCAATTAAGTTAAATACGCTCAACATAGTGTTGTTACCTAGACGAAAAATAGAAAAGGACCCAACACATAACGTTCAGCCCTTTATTTCTCGTCATTTAAACCCAACGGCATTCTTATTTCTTTCAGATCAACACTTATATTCGATTACTTAGATCTCACCGAAATTGGGGTTAGTTAATAATCGATTTAATTACTTTACTAACTATTAGTTTTGTCAGTTATTGTATTTTCACTTACCCAATACTAACTCAATAACCAACGACTACTAGTTGTTCGTCACAGACAGTTTGTAGCCCAAATGTTGAACATTCACATCAGCGTAGCCTAGAGCAACGGCCTCGAATTGGTGACTAAGCTCTTTTGCATGCTGCGCATCCTTAGCAATAAAAGAAACCGAATACACAGGTCGAACAACATTGTTCTCCAGTTCTTGTGTATCGAGATAAGAAGACGTGACAAGTCCTGCTTGGTTAAGGCTGATCACTCGTTGTAAATCAATACTAAGCACACGATCGATCTCAAGGGCTTCAATCCCCTGCTTCCATGTCATTGTAACGCCGTAGTTATTGTAATCTGGCGTATTGTCTAACCATTTAGAGCCCAGCGGAATAATTTTGGCGATGTTGACCAAGTCCTTCTTATAGAGAGGTAAATGAGCCAGCTTATCTTGCACTTGCTGTGGGTCATTCGCTTCAATAACAAAACGCAGTAATTGCACTGAACGGCCATCAATCTCACTATGTGATACATACATATCCTTTATTTCACCTTGCTCAATTAGCTTACTGAATTGAGCTTTTTGCTCCGGCATGTTGTCGAGTACTTCTTCTAAGTTGTTTGTATTCCACTTAAGTTCAACGGCATAGTCTGCTGCGTTTGTGAAAGCAGAAAACATGATTGAAACGGCTAGTGTTATAAACACACTCATTTTCATATTTTGTTCCTTTTTGGCTAAATAGTTTTAACTGGTTAAATGGGGTTAGTTAGTTAGTTAGTTAGTTAGTTAATTGAGCGAACTGAATGTTATTACCAACGTGAGCGATATGAACGATGGCAACTTTTGCAAGTCGCCTGCGCTGCTTCTAATCCTGATTCCACCAGTGATACATCACCTTGTTGGCTACCTTGATAGAGTTCTTGGAACCCTTGATTCATTTGACTTAGTAGTCGTTCGAATTTTTCAGGCTCACTCCACACACTCTCTTTAGCTTTACTTCCCTCTTGGCTGCCCACCGGAAATGACGTCAGTAACAATTCGCTATGAGCTGTTAACTCTAAACTCGTTTCTTCTAATACCTGCCAACTCGTATCGTTGCCATCTAATAAGTCTTTGGCTTGCTCAATCAAAGTTTCAACTTGTGTAAATGCGTATTGGCGCTGTTCAATTTGATTCGAATGATCTTGTGATGCCCAAGCGTGGGTACTAAGTAAAACGGTTGTAGTGCACAGTAGGCTCACCAATCTCTTGTGAATCATTCTCTTGTTCATATTGATCTCTCCTCGCTTCATATAGCTTTTGTTGTCTGGTTTCGATACAGACATCGATGATTCGTTTCGGTGTTCCGTTTTGCTCTGATGTCTGTGTTTCTTTGATGCCTGTGTTTCCTTGATAAAGTCAATTTACACAGCAATAGTTGCAATTGCAACTATTGCTGTGTAAATTACTGTAAAGCGAACAGAGATTAAATAAACAAAAGAGAGAGTGAAACTATGAAGATTTGGGATCTATCAACTCGCCTATACCATTGGACGCAAGCGGCGCTTTTCATGGGGTTAATGGCATCGGGCATTTCAGGTAATGGACCCCACGTTCAACTTGGGCTAGCACTTATGACATTAATCGTTTGGCGATTGGTCTGGGGTTGGGTGGGTAGCGAAACGAGCCGGTTCAGACAGTTTTTACGATCACCTAAATCAGTAGTTCGTTATTTATTAGGAAAAGAAAAAGAAAAGCCAGGCCATAATCCTGCTGGCGGTTGGATGGTTGTTACACTGTTATCAGCTTTAACTATTCAGTGTGTTTCTGGTTTAGCCTTAGCAGGGCTTCTTGATCACTTACCCTATGCAAATATCTGGTTGAATGACTCCGTATTTTCATTATTAGAAAACATTCACCTCACTATGATAAAAGTACTTCCAACTCTGATTGCGGTACACGTCCTTGCCGTTTTGTTCTATAAATTACGCTCAAAACCATTAACTTGGGCAATGGTCACTGGCTTCCAAACAAAAATCGAACTTAATGGCAGTGTTGCGTTTGTTTCTCAATGGCGTGCGTTAGGCGTACTAGCTTTAGCGGCGCTGCTCATCATTATGCTGACAGTGTTGGCGTAAATTAATAGGTTTGACGAGTATAAAACCGGATGTACAAAAGGGGTAAGCCGACGACTTCTAAAAATCGTCTCGCGACTAGAGCGCGACTAACCAAAATCTAACGTCAGCAACAATCGCGTCTCGTTAAATGAAGTTACGGGTGAGCAATGCACCAGACCCGCGTTTTCGTTGCCACTCCATCGCTCCCCTTTAAGCAATGCCACATCACCACTCGAAAGTTGCTCGATATCCGACTCATGACTGTACAAGCCTGACTCTGAATCTGGCTTTCCGTTACTCCCTCTTCCTAGCTTCGTACGGTCGACCAAGTCGTTTGGCAGCCATTGAGTGGCAACACCATGATAGGTAGTCACTAAACGGCAAGGGACTTGGTCAACATGGAAGCGTGGACACATCGCTTTATTCAGAACCGCTAAACGGAGCCCTACTTCTTCAAGATCAAACAAACAACAGAACATATCCACCAGCTCTACCATGTTTTCTAGTAGTGCTTTAGATGCGGTTTCGTCGGTAGCAAACTCCAATTTCTCATAGGCGTTGTCTGGAGACAGGCTCATAGATTTACTGAAGTTTGGATTCAAGGCGATAAATTCACTGATTGCCATTGTTAAATCTTCATCAAATGTACGCTGCCAAATCGCAATATTGACATTGCTTTGATAGATGTCTGCCAGCACCGTTGGCTGCTCAGAAGCGCTATAGCATGGAGCATGATTCGCATGAACCTTGATACTTGCAGTAGAACCAATGTTAAGTGGCTGATTATTATCGGTTTTCACAGGTTTCGTTAACACGGCATTCATTACATCATCTCCTTGATACATGCTTGTTGTTTTCCTCTTACCGATACGAACGTTATTCTCAGTAAGAGTGATATTTTAGTTATGTTATAACATAACTAAAATATCACAAGCAACTTGGCATACATGTTTTCAATTATATGGATATGCGTTTGCAGCCTTAGGTAACTTGATGAATGTGGATCACTGCAGAAAAACGCGAAAGTGTTGAATTACGCGTTCTATAAGTTCAGAGATGTCGTTGATGTCACATGTCGTTACACAGCATGACGTCTTAAGGCTTTACATCTTGAGCGAGGTAAACAACAATCCCTGAGAATAAATCCATAACATAATGTATTTAGAAATTATGAGCAGCACAGAAAACAAAAAATCGAGTCCTCTTTTCGAAGTCGTATTTAACGTCTTTCTTCCTTCATTCATCTTAATGAAGTTCAGTGGAGAGGAACACCTAGGAACTGGCTTAGCACTACTTGTCGCGCTTGCCTTCCCTATTGCTTACGGTGGTATGGAGTTAGTCCGCAACAAGAAGTTTAACTTCATCGCGGCACTTGGCTTTGTCAGCGTATTATTAACCGGCGGTATCGGCTTCTTCGAACTTGATACTCGTTGGTTAGCATTAAAAGAAGCATTAATACCCGGCCTAATTGGTTTAGCGGTTCTTGGCTCAACCTTCACTCGCTACCCGTTTATCCAAAAAGTTATCTTCACGCCTGCACTGTTAAACATATCTCTAATCGAAGAGCGTTTAAGAGAGTTTGGTAACCAAGCAGAGTTTAATCGTTGCCTAATGAAGTCAAACTACCTATTCGCTAGTACCTTCGCATTTTCTTCTGCGATGAACTACTTTCTAGCGACTTGGATTGTGACTAGCCCAGCAGGTACTGCAGCTTTTAATGAAGAATTGGGTAAGTTGACACTTTACAGCTACCCGGCCATCGCTATACCAAGTATGTTGATGATGTTAGGTATCTTCTACTACATTTGGCGCCAAGTTCGCTCGATGACTTCGCTAAAAACGGAACAGATCTTTATTACTAAATAATTTTCGTTGCGTTAGCTCCGAGTACAAAACCGCTTCAAAAAAGCATGAGCCCAGCACACACGCTGGGCTTTTTTGTCTGTTCTACATACAGCAAAATATTAACTTTCAATTGATATCATGAATTAATTTAAACAAAACGATGTTCATTTTCATGACTCACTGTCCATAACTGGCCGAAAACAAGTAATAGTCAATGATTTGCATTGAATGAGGCGTGATATGTTTTTATAATCAACTTCGTTTGTTACTTTACAAAGTTCAATCCTAGCAATGACATAACTTCAGTTCATATTGGTCATATTTAACCACTAGTTTGCAAAAACCAAACGCCAGACGAACTCGACAAGGAATTTAAAACATGAACAAATCTCAATTAGTTGAACACATCGCAACTTCTGCTGACATCTCAAAAGAGCAAGCAGGCACAGCACTCAATGCACTCGTTGAAGGCATCTCGACTACGCTTGCTAATGGCGACGATGTATCTATCCTTGGATTTGGTAGCTTTAAAGTGAATAGCCGCGCTGCTCGCACTGGTCGCAATCCAAGAACTGGAGAAGAGATTCAAATCTCAGCGTCAAAAACACCAGCATTTAAAGCAGGTAAAGCACTAAAAGAGACATGCAACCTGTAAGATAGAAAATACAAGGAAGGTTACCGATGACAACTAAGGAAAAAACAAAAACGAGCCGCAGTAAAAAAGCCGGCAAGTCAACCAAAGCACAAGCTGAAGGGCCTAAGGCTCGTCAACGCATTGAAGAGCTTCTCGAAGAGCGTGAATTAGCCAAACTGTTAGAGCTTTAGTTTGTATTCGAGCTGTAATTAAAGATTTACATGATGGTTTGTTGTCATTCAAATGCCACTGCAGATTTGCGGTGGCATTTTAGTTTGAAGAACAAGCCCTAGCGCATCACTCTTCTTCCCCCTTTCAATCCCCTCTTCACTTTTAATCCCCCTCGCTTTCAAAAACGAAACTTTAGCTTACTGGCTTTAAGCTGATATCGCGTTGACGACCATGCTTAAGAAGCGCATGATTTTATTTCGAGCAGAATAGTTTTTTGGCCGTGTAGCCCACCCCATAATTGTTTCTGTGCAACGTACCCTATTGAACGGCAGGTCACATGAATAAAATTGTTATGTTAGTAATGGGGCTGCTTTTTACCAGTCGATTGTTCGCTAGTATTGTGCCGCATGTTAGTCAACTTGAGCATGATGCACCTATTCTACTTCGCTCAGCGTTGATCGTAGGTGTTTCGGCTTATGCCGTCTGGACAGCGTTCAAATACTTCAAAAAGAACAAAGCTTCTAGTTCAGATCAAATCTAGGCGGTGCTGACATGAACTGACTCTTTGCCGACGAACATAACTTCCCGCCCTGCGTAATTTGGCTTTCGAGGAAATAAAGATTACGTCTGCTTTTCACCCATTGAGCGCGAATTTCGAGTTCCTGACCAATGGCGATTGGATGGTGAAAGCGAGAAGTTAAACTCACCGTCATCGCATTGATATTGTTATGGAACAAGCAATACAACATCGCGCTGTCGTGTAACGCAGTAACAATACCCCCCTGCATAATACCGTCGTAGCCCTCAGCTTTATCTGTTGGTACAATCTTGGCTATAGCTTCATACTTAGTTAAATTTTCATGCTTAACTGGCGTTTCATGCTTAGCTAGCGTTTCGTACTGAGCCAAAGTCTCGCCTTCACCAACAGCTTCAAAACAAATGGGGCTGTCTGTGAAAAAACCTTGGCTGCACACTTGGCAACGGCGATGGTTGTGAGGAATGAAAACCTTCATACTTACCCTTATTCCTGTGAACCCTTAGATTCCTAGAGATTGATATGGCTCGACCAAAAAAACATCGTCAATTATGTACCCGTGCGGCTTACTCATGTTTTAAGCCTAATGGCGTTCCTATGGGCCAGCTTCATAAAGAAGAACTGCTATTAGAAGAGTTGGAAGCCTTACGCTTAGCTGATCAAGAAGGATTGAGCCAGCTTGAAGCCGCCGAGCAGATGCAGGTGTCTCGCCAAACGTTCGGCAACATCATCAAGCGTGCAAGAGCCAAAGTCGCCAAGTGCATCGTCAACGGCCATGCGTTGGTGATTCAAGGCAGTTAATTCACGTGTTAGCCAGAAGTTATTTAACTCAGCGAGCGAGAACTCTTGATACTTAACTTGATACTTAGCTTGATGGCTCAGTAATCTGATACAACTTTCGGCTTTGCCCTTCACACACATCCTTGCAATTGCATTCGCGCTCAATGTCTAACTGTGCGAGTCCTCCACAACTGCCTTTGATTGGCTTGCGCGAAAAAATCACGCCTATCGCCATCAGTGTAACGACTCCGACAAACCCCAATAGCGTCAACAAAAAGGTCATTTACGGAACCCTCGAATAGCGCCTAGCTGATTAGGCTGTGCCATTAAAATCGAAGCTTGTTTTTTGTGCCCTTTCTCGCCGCACGTTTTATTGCTACACCCGCTATTTCGCGACTCGCGACCATAATCGAGGTCGGTTACTTCTTGTAGATTGCTGAAATCCAGAGTGGTAACTTCCGCCTTTGTTTTAGATGCAAAAACGCGAACATCATGATTGAACAAGTGCGACAGCATTTTCTTACCGATGTTACGAACCACAACAGCTTTCACATCATAAGATTTAACGACGGACATCCATTGCTTCTTCTTATTGCACGGACTGTCTGACTCAACCAAAGGAATAAGATGCTTTATTTGTTGTTGCTCATCGACAATCGCGATCTGTGGAGAACGGGCAAAATGGTTGCCGACATGAAGGTCACGACAAGGTATTGCGTATAACATGGTAACTTCCTGTTATTGATGATCAGGAATTCAGAATACGCCCCATTACTGGCATATGCCAATAACTATCATGTGGAAAATAAGATTTACTGGATCGATAGCTAAGATCAAAAGCTACAAGCTACAAGCAGCCAATAGGGTTGGCGCAGGTTACTCTACCTCCCGAACCTGTTCATGGAGAACCTCCCTTCCCCAAAACAAGAATGCCCCACTAGTGCGGGGCATTCTTTGTGCGTAAGAGTTGAAATTTCAAAGACGAAGTGACGATATAAATCGTTGTTACAACGAAAGAGTAAAAGTACTTCCCACACCCAATTCAGATTCAACGACTAGCGTTCCTTCTAGATTCTCGACCATGGCAAGCGCTAAAGATAATCCAAGACCATACCCCTCGATATTGCTGCGGCTGCTGTCGACTCGGTAAAGTCGGTCAAAAATCAAGTCCTGATATTTCTGTTCAATGCCCACACCGGTGTCCTGGATACTTATCTCGACCTTACCTTCGGTGCTTTGCTCCGCTTTGACCGTCACTCTTCCTTCGGGCTCGGTGTACTTAATCGCGTTATCAACAAGATTAACCAACACCTGAGTCAACTTATCAGGGTCTGACTGAATCGCAAGACCATCAGCGCTCTCAACCACCAGCTCGATTCGTTTGTCCTCTGCAACATCTTCATACCAGCTCACCACATTGCTAATCACGTCAGAGACCTGAGTCGGCACTTTCTGTGGTATGCGCTTTCCGGTCAGCTCGTCGTTCAACTTCATCAAGGCGGTTAACATATTGCTTGCCTGCATGGCGTGTTCAGAACAATCTGCCAATGCGTCTTTCATCGCTTGTTGGTCGGCGTTATTGAGCAATGCCGTTTGGGAGGCTAACGTAATACGCGACAAAGGAGTTCGAATATCATGAGCGATCGCATCGACGGTCGTATTCAAGGTTGTCGTCACGTGCTGTAACTTGGCAACCGCAGTATGGACACTAGAGCTGATCACGTTGAGCCCTTGCGCTAAATCAGATTCGGCTTCATTTTTAGTGCTAGGAAATTCTAACTGCCCTTTTTTCAGCTTATCGAGCAGGTCGCCAAAGGTCACTAACGGAGACATCGCACTCTGGATGATGTTACGAGTGAATACTGCGGTCACAGCCACGAGAGCAAGCAACGCATATAAGGTCATTAGCCATTGATTGTAGGCGATAAAGTCTCTTGCTCGGTTATCCAAAACCAACCAGAAATCATACTGCTCCCCTTCAATAGGTAACGACATATAGGGACTAAAGATGAAGCTCTCTAGCCATGAACGATTGTCATCAATTTGGAAGTTAGAAAAAGGCTGTGCTGTTGATAAATGTTGAACACCAGCGATAAACACGCCATCAGATGAAGCGCCCTTCTCAAGCTTATACGCCGCAATGTTGTTTTCGAGTAGCCGATGAGGATTCGCCTCTAAAACATGAATCAATCGCTCACTCGAATCGTAAGTCAAAATACGCTGATACTCGGTCGACATAGACGTAAGGATCTTCTTTTCCGTTTGGTAAAGGTCGAAAAAGAAGATCGCCCCAACAATCAGTTCCACCAGCAGCAAGCAGAGCAGTAAAGTCGACATAAAGCGAACCAACAAATGTCTCTGCGCTTTAGCAAGCGCCTGTTCAATACTACGACTTGAGGACATAGCCAACACCTCGAAGTGTGTGAATTAACGGCTTAGAAAAACCCTTATCAACTTTGCTGCGAAGCCTACAAACCAAAACATCGACCACGTTGGTTTGCGGATCAAACTGATGCCCCCAAACATGCTCAAGAATCGCCGTTTTCGACATCACAGCCTCTCGGTTTTCGAGCAGTAATTTCATCAACATAAACTCGCGCTGATTAATGGTGATCGTTTGTTGATCTCTTTGCAGCGTGTGTTTAAGTAGGTCTAAGCTAAGCGGGCCGTAATGCAATTCTAATGGCTGAGTTGTCGGTTGCTTACCTCGACGCACCAAGGTTTGGCAACGAGCCAATAACTCAGGAAATGCAAAAGGTTTTACCAAATAATCATCAGCACCTGACTGTAGCCCTTGCACTCGTTCTTCCACTGAGTGTTTGGCACTTAATATGATGACGGGCGTCGCGTAGCCTTGCCCTCTGAGTTCAGCCAACACTTCAAACCCATCTTTCTTTGGCAACATGATATCGAGAATGATCACGTCATACTCTTCGGTTACGGCCTCGTGTAATCCATCAACACCATCTGTTGCGTGTGTCACCGTTATCCCTTCTTGCTGAAAACCATTCACCAAAAATCTCGCGATATGAATGTCATCTTCAATCAATAGTATTTTCATTAACGTCCGTTTATTTATTTGCCGTGGTCTTAATACACTCTATCAATATCCTTTCTCGAATATAACCAACATTGCAACTTTGTAATGTTCAAGAAAGCCAGTCGTAATCATGCATTCGTTAGTATGAACCAGTTGATTAAAAACACCCTTTCTAAACAAACAAAAAATAGAATTCGGAATTTGAAAAACGAATATTTTTTGAAAACAGATTCTTTTTGAAAACAGATGCTTTAACGGAGTAAACATGAAAACGACAAAACTAACAGTACTAGCAGCAACCCTTGGTTTCCTTAGCCTTTCTCACAATGCAATGGCAGCAGAAACACAAACGGTCTCTTTCACTCAAATATCATCAGAAGCGGCCTTCAAGCTTGCCCATGAAGCCGTTAATCAATGTGAAGCCGATGGCTACAAGGTTTCTGCGACTGTTGTCGACTTGTCGGGCAATGTGATTGCTCAACTACGTTCTGACGGCGCAGGCATCCACACTCTTGATAGCTCACGCAAAAAAGCGTTCACAGTGGCAAGCATGAAGCAGCCGTCAGGTAACCTGATGAAACTCATCGCCGAAAAACCTATCATGCAACCCTTGCAGAATATGGACGACAACTTGTTATTCCTGGCGGGTGGTGTTCCGGTACAACTGAACAATGCCATGATAGGCGCGATTGGTGTGGGTGGCGCTCCGGGTGGCCACTTAGATGTCGCTTGTGCTGAAAAAGCGATTAAGAAGTTTTTCTAAGAAAACCCATTAACAGAAAACTAATTGGCTAGCCCTATTTGATGATACGCTAGCCTCTAAATACCTCGCACTTGCGGGGTAATTTGTTATAAGAACAACATTTCATCTGATAGAACAGTAAGCGGTCTAACATCATTCATTTAATATAGAAACGTATAGAACAGCTGTTACTTTGGGTTAAAATTACAACAACGAAAAAAGAAAAGCCGTGAGTATAGGAAGACTGGGGTCGCCAAGTTGGTGTCGCATGAAGTCGGTATCTAAAGCGCAATACAATGAATGGAGCAACAAGGTTACTTAAAATAGCTATGAGACATGACAGCTTGTCGCGGGGCGACCACTTAGCTACAGCGTAACAATTTAGCTATCATGCGAGTAAACGCATTCAGTATTATTGATTTACAAAAGAGGATTGAAACCGCTAAGACAAACCAGCGTGAAGCGATATAATGCGCCTCAACAAAGAACTACAAAGTAGCCACACATGCCTAAAGATCCCGGTTTCACCACAGAATACACCCTCGACAAAACGTTTTTCGCAGAGTGTTATGATCAAACTAGCCTTCCGACTCAGTTTCCAAAAGCCTATTTAAAGGCATTTTTGTTTCTTATTTTTGGTTGGGTTCTATTGGAGTTTGAACTGTTACCTAGTGGCTACGTAGGCTGGTTTTTTATCGTTTTGAGTGTGATTGAAGCGTTCAGTGTATATTGCAAGAGAACCTGGTGGTTATGGCGACAAAAAATCAGCTCAGGTGCTGGCAGCAAAGTGGTCTTTTCAGGGGATACTGATGGTGTGAGTTATAAAAACCGTAAAGCCACCAATACTATCGCTTGGCGTGACATTGACCAACTTGAACAAACCGATTTAGGTTTTATCCTTCATATTGGAAAACAGCGCCAATACGTCAGTAAATCTTGTCTAAACGATGAAGCCGTTGCGTTCATGGTTGAGCAACACGAAGCTTCCAAAGCACCCAAAGCAAATTAGCATCAATAAATGCCTGCCAATTTGGCAGGCATTTTTCTATCATCTTTAATAATTCGTATGGCACAACTAAAAAAGCAGCTGAGAAAAGCTATTATTCTCATAGACACAGTGAAAACTTTTTAGCCATTGTTGATCAATCTTCTCAAGCATTCCCATTAATCCCACCCATTCCAATAATCCCATCCTGTTGGATTATAAAGTCAATTTAACGACTTAATTTCGAACATAATTCCTTCCATTTTGTAGAACATAGATTAAAACGTTTTTTGTATTGGAAAGTACGGCCAATACATTTATGTCTAATGTTTTCATTGTTTTCATCATCGATACAAATTTGGGGCTTTATAGATTCTCTAGACTTAGGTCTTTCACATCTCCCATCCAAAAAACTCTATCTTTATGATCTAACAACTCATTTCCACTGATGGGGTGAAAAAGTATCGTTAAGCCTTTTCGGTTGAACGTCAACCAAGTGACTACGTCACTTAATAAATGTGGTTTAAAGTAAAGCTGACAGCTCCAACAGGGATGAGGGCCAACCAATTTTCGATGCAGTTGGCCTTGTCTGAGATCTGTAATTTCTAATGCTATATCGTTAATTACCCTTTGAGCCGTTTGCTCGGTAAGTTCGTTAAAATAAATATGTGCATGCCAACCTTTTAACCTCGGAGAAGATATTGCTTCTTGGTGATTACCATACGCAATTGGTAATTGGGGAGTAAAACTGGGCATAAAATACCTCTATAAACTGGAATTCTTTATTCACGATTAACTCGAAAATATCGTTCATTCCGGTGAGTCAATCTTTGGTTCTGTTTTATCGAGAAAGAGTATGTTACAACCTATATTATTAATACACTGCATAAGTTGAATGTTACCTATGAATACTTTCGATTACTCTACGTTGGATGGACGACTACTTCGCATGTTTATTAGCGTTTACGAACACCAATCAGTAACAAAGGCAGCGGATAGTATGGGGGTTACTCAATCAACAGTTAGCCATGGGCTTAACCAACTGCGCAAAATAGTAAAAGATGAATTGTTTGTCACTTCAGGAAGAGGCATCGCGCCTACGCCAAAGGCGGGAGAACTTATTGAAAAGGCCAGAGAAATCGTAATATCGATGCAAGCTTTCGCAAGCTCACAACAATACAACCCACTAATAGATGATAAAGTTTTTTCCATCGCAGCTAACGACTATGAAATAGAAACCGTTATAAAACCTATGTTTCATGATTTTCAGAAAGCAGCGCCGATGAGCTCGTTGCACATAGCTCCAGCCAGAACTCAACTTCAGTGGGCTTCATTACTTCGGTCTGGCGATGTAGATTTTGTTTTGTCACCAGAACTAACGAGTAACGAGTCGGATTTAATTCAAACTAAGTTGTTTTCTGACCAAGAGGTCTGTTTTTTCAATCCTCAAAAGCAAACACCGCCAACAACGATAGAGCAATATTGCTCCAAACCTCACGCCATCATGTCTTTTGAGCATTCTCACCAAACCGAGATAGACACAATACTTAAAAAACGAGGCGTGAAGAGAAAAATCGTGGCTAGTGCGCCTAGTTTTGGGGCGATAGCGTCTTTAATTAAAGATACAAATATCATAGTGACTATGCCTTCTCGCTTGTCAGAAACGTTATTTAGAGACTTTAAGCAGGTCCCCTTACCTTTTGAGCTTCCTCACTTCAATATTGTTAAAGTCTGGCACAATAGAAATAAGCAGTCAGAGCGTCATTCTTGGCTTAAAAATCGATTACAGTGAGTATTATTTGGGATTGATACTCTTAGTTTTTTGGCTGTATGTTAAAAAAGACCGACCATGGTATGAGGTTTCTGTTTTTTGAAACCAAGTAAACGCCTGTGTATTGAACCCATCTATTCATCTATTCATCTATTCATCTATTCATCTATTCATCTATTCATCTATTCATCTATTCAGAGTAATTATATTGCTCTGATTCGCCTTTTAAAATAAATAGTTATCAGATCCCAGCCAGTATCCCGTGACCATCATTAGATCTCGATTTAAGTAATAGACTTTACCTACCACCTCGCAACTACCTCAACTACAACTACAACTACAACTACAACCAATCGAATTTGTTCATGAGAAGTATGAATAATGCCCTATTTTTTTAATTAATTAGACTGGCTAACATACAGGTGCTCAAACAAAACAAACCTAAAAAGGAAGAATCATGTCTATTAAATCTGTTGCAATCGGAATGGCTGTTTGTCTTTTTACTGCCCCAAGCTTTGCTAACCTAAGCACCATTGATGCTCAAACTAATCAATCCATTAAACTAGCGGAAGGCTTCTATGAAGATGTACTGGTTTATAGGAATTTGAACAACTTCGGAAAGTACGTTGGTGACACTTACATCCAACACGCTACCGCTTATGGCGATGGACCAGCAGAACTGATTAAAGCGGTAGCTGGCGAGTTAACTGCTGATCCTGGCGTGAAAGTAGATATCTACCGTACCATTGCAGAAGGTCCTTATGTCGCAATACACTCTGTTTGGACAACTTCAGACGGTGCGGAATATGTTTATGTTGATATCTGGAGAGAAGAAAATGGCATGCTGGTAGAGCATTGGGATCACTACCAACAAGTTCCGGAAAAATCTGAAAACAAAAACACCATGTACCAAGGGCCAGACGCGAATATCTATGATGCAACTCAAGACATCGAGCGTAATCGAGGCAGAGCCATTGCTGTGTTGAAAAGCTTTGAAAACCCAGCGGATACAAGTGCGTTAAAAAAGTATATTTCTAGCGAAACCTATATTCAACACAACCCAGAGGTTCCAAATGGTAGAAAAGCATTGGTTGGTTACCTTGATTACTTAAACAGTAACGGGACTAAGCTAAAAACGGAGATAGCAAAAACAATCGCAATGGGTGACATGGTTCTTGTTCATTCGAAGCAAATTGACCTCGGTAAAAAAGGCGATTTAGGTGTTGGTTACATTGATATCTTCCGCTTTAATAACGAAGGGAAAATTGTAGAGCATTGGGATATTGCAGAAACTCAAACTGGAGAGTCAGCCAACGAGAACGATGTGTTTGGTTACCCTAGCCAACGTTAATTGCAGCTTCATTGAGTGGAAAAAGTGCTCCACATCAGTGTTGTCCAAAAAACTACTTTTTCCGCTCATATTTGCCTTATGTTATAAGAAATAAATTACCCATATTCTACGAGTTAAAGGCTATTAGGTGATTCATCGACGCATTTTTCTAAGATTTGTTCTAGATTGGTTTATGTTATTACCCGAAACCCAAAAGGCCTCGCACACGCGAGGCCTTACGTTTTTCATTTAACGTTTACAGCTACCCTACTTCACTGACTTCTCTTGTTAACTTTCCTTACTGACCTAAGTTACTGAGTAAGCTGACTGAACTTCGGCAAGCTCTTCACAAACCTCTGGTGTACATCCATATAGGTTTGCATATAGATTTCATCGATACTCTCACCACTCGGGAAACTCGATGAGAAGTCTGCGTGTTTGCGGTCAATCGACAATTTAGCGGCCTCGATAATGTGAGCGATGAACATTCGCGGATCTTCCAAGCCGATAGAGATACGCATTGTGGTTGGCTTGATGCCTGCTTCATTTAACGCTTCATCGCTGAGCTCTGAGTGCGTGGTCAGTGCTGGGCATAAGGCCACGGTGTTGGTTTGCCCTAAGCTCACTTGCATGCCGATTGCTGGCTCAAGCATGTCGAAGAACTGTTTAAACCCATCTCGATTGATTGGTTCACGGTCGCCGTTACCTTCCATATCGATTGTGAAAAGCGCCGCTGGTAAACCCAAGTACATGTTGTTCTGGCAGTGTTCATAGTTATCGCTGTCTGGCAAAGCTGGACATGACACATTGATGTCTGGGTGGGCATCGAAGATCTTCGCCAGAGCCAGGGTATTAATCGTTTTTTGCACCACTCGCATCTCATACGTTTTCATACCATTGAGCACTTCAAACGCTTTGTCTGCGTCTAGGAATGCGCCCTTAATGTAGTACACATTCCAAAACAGCGTTTCGTTCCATGGAATGGTGACCTCATCGCCGTTAGGTTTGGTGAAAGTGACCTCCTCTCCTTTTGGAATAAACATGGTCTCGTTACGGCCAATCACAACCCCAGCAGTTGTGGTGCCAGAACCCGCCAGTTCTTTGGTGTAAGAGTGAATAACATAATCGGGTCTTTCCATCACATCATCACGTTTCAGTACTGGGTGTAATAAAGGCGTGCCCACTGTCGAGTCAACAATCACATCCCAACCACGAGAGTGACCTGCTTTACTGATACTAGCAACATCTAACACGTGTCCATGCGGGTTACACGGTGACTCTAGGTAGACGTAGATTTTCTTACCCGCAGCGATGCGATCTGCGTATTTATCGGCAACCTCATCAAGTCGCGTCGCAAACTCATCCCCGGAGTAACCATCCACCCACTCTACCGCGACATTCAGGTTCGAAGGCTTGCCAAACCAATCTTCCAACAGTTGGTAAGAACCGCCGTAGATATTGCGTGAAGCTAAGACAATGTCTTCATACCCAAGTAGATGGCTCAACAACCCATCAATAGCGGCCATCCCCGAGTTAAAGTTCCATGCGAGGTACTCATTGGCTCTAGAGCCTGCCTCAATATCAACCATGTGGTTAGCCAGTGAAATCGATGTTGGGTTAAGCAGTCGAGAGTAAATATCGTGCAGCGGCTCCTTACCATTAAACGCATCTTCAATCCATTCTGTACACGCAAACAAATAGGTCGCGGTACGTGTAATCACAGGGCTCGCAGAGAAAATAGCAGCGACATTATCGAAGATAGGATACGCACCTTTGGATGCAAAATTACCATTATTGGTGGCAATAGACTGGTAAGTGGCGCGCATTGGGTTTTGCAGATTGTCGAGGATCTTAGCGATCTGGAATGACAAAAAACGTTTGGCGTTAAACCAAGCGATTCGGTCGCTCTTATCGAGCTCTGAAAGGCCATCAACCGTCAATGCCCAAAGATCGAGTGTCTTGGTATTGGCTTTGTACAGTGTCGTCGCCAGTTCGATAAGCGTGACGCCGTAATCACTGTTTGGGTCGATACCAAAATGCTTGGCTTGCTCAATGGCAAGGGCTTCTGCTTGTTCGTGTTTGGTAGTTTTACGCAGCGGGCTAAGTTGAGTTGAAGTATTCATAGTTCCTAAGTCATTCCATGCTTGTTGTTCCTCCTTTAATTTTAGTTTTGTGCAGATGCTAAAAATTGCTATTTACGAAGTAAGACATACACTTTGAGCAATAATATTGCCAAACTAAATTCAATATTGATGGAATATGCCAATGGATGAGATCGATAAGAAAATACTGGCTGAACTGCAAAGCAACGCTCGGCTGACTAATCAAGAGTTGGCTGATCGCGTGGCACTGTCGCCCTCTCCTTGCTTACGCCGAATTCGAGCATTAGAGAAACAAGGGATTATTCGCGGCTATCACGCCAGTGTTGACCAAGAAGCGTGTGGCCTGCCAGTCAATGTGTTTGTGTTGGTGAAACTTGAAAAGCCGACAGAAGAGAACATGCGAGACTTTGAACAGCACATCGAAGTGATTGATGAAGTGTTAGAGTGCTTTCTAATGACGGGCAATCACGACTACCTATTGCATGTAGTCAGCGAGTCGCTAAAAAGCTACGAGCAGTTTATCCGCAAGCAATTAACCCGCCTGCCCAATATTGCTTCGATTGAATCCAGCTTCGCCTTCGGTCAGGTAAAAACAAAGACCAAGCTGCCTGTCAGGTAATGAGTGTCACGATAACTTGGGTTTAAAGACCTCTAGATCATTATCGGCACATATAGAGCTCTGTCCATTGCTACTGACTCAGTGCCACCTAATTTCCGCGCCTAAGCCATTGAGTTAATCGCTTGGGTCAACGTTTATTAACCAGTCTTGGTTGCTTCCAGTATATTGAGATGCCCTAGGTCTCATTGTCGTGAATTCGGTTTTCGATATCCCGAAATTTCCTTTATTTTCAAAGCTGTTTTGTTATATTCATGTGAAACATTACTAATATAAGAAATGGCTTAAATGATAAAACAAAGTTGTACTTTTTTAACGTCACTATCGCTGCTGCTATCCGTTAACACTTTTGCATACGATCTTGAGATAGAAGCTTTTGAAGGCGAAGAACTCGCACTTTTAAAGAACGCAGAAACGTCTAGCGATAACGAATTGCTAATGCAGGCTGCTAACCTTTTAATTGAAGATTCAATGTATGAAGAGAACTTACAACGCGGATATGAGTACATGAATCAAGTAGCGGAATCTGGTGAGGTAAAAGCGATGATTACCTTGGCAGATAATTATTACTACGAAGAGCAATACGAAAAAGCACTGGCTTGGTACCACAAAGCTGAAACCAGCAAAGACCCTTATGTGCTCTACTCATTAGGCGTAATGTATTTTGATGGTGAAGGTACACCTGTCGACCTAAAGAAAGGCAACGATTATTACCTAGCTTCTGCAAAAGCGGGGTATTCTGACGCTATGTATCAACTCGCATTTTCATACGATGAAGGTCAAGGCGTCACTCAAGACTTCTCCAAATCTGCGTATTGGTTTGAGCAATCGGCTAACTTAGGCGATGCAAGTGCTATGTACAATTTGGGTATTTCTTACCTAAATGGACAAGGTGTTGAAAAGAGTTGCTCTAAAGCGATGCAATTATTTAGCAAAGCCATTGAAGAAGATGAACATACACTTTCTTATGTGAAGATGGGTGATATTTACTCTTCTACTCGATACAAAAAACCGTGTGGTTTCAAAACTACAGACGCAAAAAAAGCATTAGAGTATTACACGAGTGCCGCAATGCAGGGCAACGATTATGGTCAATATTCCGTTGGTTACGCCTACCGTAATGGTCACGGTACATGGAGCGATTTTGTTAAAGCGCTAGCATGGTTTGAAGTCGCACAGGAATACGGTAACTCGGATGCAGAGAAAGAGATAATCGACGTGAAACAGTACATGTCGAAAGAAAACATTGCCGCAGCTGAGCAGCTTAAAGACTCTTTAATCGAAGATATCTGGTAAGGACAGTAACGACTCTAATTGTCATGGACTAGAACACTTCTATCCAATTACCTGTTAGAGATCGGTTTATTGTAATAGCCTCAAAACTAAGGCCTCGCAAACGCGAGGCCTTAGTTTTATCTACAGAGCAGCTTATCGCAATCAATTAACTAATTATCCTATTAGCTAATTAATTAACCGCTCCAACCAACTGAATTATGTTCAGTCCATTCGGGTAATGAAGGTTTGTTCGTCATCGACAAAAGCCACGTAGTCGCCGTGATAAATAAACACTCGACCTCGCCCTTCCACTATGCACGCAAGCTGTGGGTTCAAATCTTCGTCAAGATTTTCACTTTGATACGTGCCGGTATCGGTGATCACACCGCAGAGTTTAGGTAAAAATCCATAGCTGCGCTTGGCTTGATCAATCAGGCTCAATTCGCTGGCGGTCGAGAAGTAAGATGGGATTGGGCCTGCATCTTCGATAAACATAGTTTTCAGTTCTTCAAAAGCTGTAATCACCAGCCAGTCGATGCCGTTAACGTGATGGATAAACATTGTTTATAAATACCTAGATTCTCGATAATTCTGATGCGGGGATTCTATCACTATCAGAGGCGATTTGCGGCAGAACCCTATTTTCTTTTATCTTCCTGTTTTTAAGAGGATGCATAGCTGATCTTCATCGTGAGTTGGACGTATAGGTTTCTTAAACAAAAAGGAAATACTATGGCCAACGTCTACGTCAGCATCGGAAGCAACATTAACCGCGAACACCACGTCACAGAATCTCTCAACGCATTGAATGACCGCTTTGCACCGCTGCACATTTCTAATTTCTACGATTGCGAGCCTGTCGGTTTCGAGGGGGACAACTTCTTAAACCTTGTCGTTGGGTTTGAATGTGACCTCCCTGTCGCAGAGTTGATTCAGGTTCTACATCAAATCGAAGCAGAGAATGATCGCAAGCGCCAGACCAAAGCCTATGCTTCACGCACGATGGACATCGACATCCTTCTTTATGGTAATCAAGTCGGCATTATTGATGGCGTAGAGCTGCCTAGAGGCGAAATCACCGAGTACGCATTTGTGCTCAGGCCGTTAGTTGATGTTGCCGCACGAGAACGTCACCCCACTCTAGACATCTCATATCAGCAGCTCTGGGAAAGCTTCGATCAGTTAAGTCAGAAAACCGAACCCATCCCTTTCCAGGTCAGTTTCACTTAGCCTTTCCATGACTGAAAAAAGAACGACTGCAACAGGAACAATTGCGAAAGTAACAACTGAACTCTTAATCACCTGAGCTTTACTGATCTTTTCTTAAAACAAGCACGTAACTGACTTCACTTTCTAAGGATTGGACACTGTTATGAATCACAACGCCATTATCACCATTACAAACCTCAGACTAAGAACCTTCATCGGCTTCAACGAAGAAGAAAAGTCTAAGCAGCAAGACATCGTCATTAATGCAGAAATCCACTACCCCGCTAACAACCTTTGCCTCTCTGATGATGTGGAGAACGCGCTTAACTACAAAAACATCTGCAAGAAGATCATTCAACATGTCGAATCCGGAAGGTTTCTGCTTTTGGAAAAATTGACCAGCGACGTACTCGGCATTTGTATCGATCACTCATGGGTTCGATACGCTCAAGTGAGAATCGACAAGCCTCATGCACTACGTTTTGCTGACTCTGTTTCGCTCACTCTGAGCTATGAAGCAGACAACGACAATAATTCATAAGGAGTGCGTCATGCTGAATACAGAAGCCGAAAAAGTAAGAGAAGCTTTGCTCGCAAGAGGACTTGAAACTCCAATGACACCGAGCGAAATGAATCCCAACCAGAAGTACAACCGCATCAAAGGACTTTTGACGGAAGTGGTCAGTACGCTTGGACTGGATTTAACCGATGACAGCCTTGCTGAAACACCTCATCGCATTGCAAAGATGTACGTCCATGAGATATTTTCAGGGCTCGATTACGATAACTTCCCGAAAATCAGTGTTATAGAAAATAAAATGTCGGTTGATGAAATGGTTAAGGTATCGGATATCGACTTAACATCTACGTGCGAACATCACTTCATTACTATTGATGGTTTAGCGGAAGTCGCCTACATCCCTGAAAACAAGATTCTTGGGCTGTCTAAAATCAACCGTATCGTTCGATTCTTCGCTCAGCGTCCTCAGGTACAAGAACGCCTTACTCAGCAAATCCTAGTCGCGATACAGACTCTAGTAGAGACAGAAAACGTGGCCGTGACGATTAAAGCCACGCACTATTGCGTTAAATCCAGAGGCGTCATGGATGCAAACTCTGAAACCTCAACAACCGCTCTCGGTGGTATTTTCAAAACTAACCCTCAAACCAGAGCTGAGTTTTTACGATGAGTGAAACGATATTGATAACCGGCGTGGGAAAGCGACTCGGATTCGCATTGGCGCAGCAACTTATAGCGGATGGATACAAAGTGGTTGGCACTTACCGCAGCGACTATCCTCAACTGCAACGGTTGCGCGACAATGGAGCCGACTTGCAGCAAGTAGACTTTTATCAACAAAGCAGCTTAGAGGGCTTTCTTGATTATGTTGGTCAAAAATATAAGACACTCAGAGCCGTCATACACAACGCTTCGGACTGGAAACCTGAGAGCAAGAAAGATCCCAGTGAAAATGCATCACACATCATGCACCAGATGATGACGATTCACGCTACCGTGCCTTATCTGTTCAATTTAACACTCAAAGACCAACTGATATCTGGCGATCAAACTTCAGACATCATCCACATCAGTGACTACGTTGCAGAAAAAGGCAGTAAAAAACACATTGCTTACGCGGCCAGTAAAGCGGCGCTCAACAACCTAACGCTATCGTTTTCAGCGATGCTGGCTCCCAAGGTCAAAGTAAATACCCTCTCTCCAGCCATGATTAAGTTTAATGAGCATGACGATGAGGCATACAAGACCAAAGCGCTGCAGAAAGCTCTGATTCCCACAGAAGCGGGCTTTGAGGAAATAATCGATGGCATCAAGTTTGTGTTGGCCAGTCACTACATGACAGGAAGAACCTTACACCTAGATGGCGGCAGACATTTGAAGTAATGCGCTTACATTGTCTGCTACCTAAAACGGCTGCTATATAGCGAATGCGGTTAACTAGGAACCGCTATAAGCTAGAAATTCTTATAACCTAGAAACTGCTATAAGACTGAGGAAGGCGAGTCTCTTCATCCCAGCCTAACAACTCAATATTGATCAATGACTTGCGCTTCTCATTACACAGTGAAGCGAGATTGATGATAGGGAGCTGGCTACGAAACTGCGCGGTGAGGATGACCTTTTTATTTTGACTCAGGCTGTCTCGGCATTGCGCCAAAACCGCTTCAGTATCTAGCTGATGTGCGTTCTCGATAATCTGAATATCAGCGTTCTCTTGATAGCACTCTATCAGCCAAGATACGGCAGCTGCTTCTGAGCTAGTGAGTACGATGACATCTTTTGTTGTGACCAATTCTTTGAGTTCAGATAGTTTTAGTTCAGTTTCCATAAATACTCTCATTCAGCAGCAAATACATTAAAGTCGATTGCCCAATTTAGCCTGTGCCAAATGGTAGCCTCTATCTATCATCTCTTGTGAACGATCAAACTCTAAGGTGCCACAGGCATTACGTGGGATCTCAAGCGTAATATCGGCGGGATAAGCGGCCAGTTTTTGACGAGCAATGGTCGATTGCATCGCATCAAACGCTTGGTTGGCAATGTCGTAGGCTGCAAAATTGAAGCTCATTTTGCTTTTTACACTGCTACCGAGATTATCGATAAAATGAACAACCTTCTCATGCAGGTTACTCTCTTTTGTTGGTAGGGAAACCGGTGTCACTTCCTGTTGAACAATTTCAGGTTCGCCGCCTAAGTTCACAGCAAGAGTAAAGTCTGTCTTATCACCAAAGGTAGGCGCAATCGGTACGGGATTGAGTACCCCGCCATCAATCAGCGCTTCGCCATTAATCACATGAGGAGTGAAGAACAATGGCAAAGAGATAGAAGCGCGAATGGCATCAAACAGAGAGCCTGATTGCAACCAAACCTCTTTTTCATCAGCGACATTAGCGGCAACTGCGGTATAAGGGATAGGCAGATCTTCAATTGAAATCTCGCCGATCAATCCACGCAGTGTGTCGATGATTTTGTCCCCTTTGAAGATACCACTCGATTGCCATGAAAAATCCAACATCATCGCCATATCCGATTGGTCGATACTGGTAACCCACTCTTCAAATTCATCCAACTTACCCGCAGCGTAGACACCACCGATAAGTGCGCCAATTGAACAACCAGAGATGGATTTTATCTGATAGCCATGCTCAATTAACCAACGGATGATTCCAACGTGAACCAAGCCTCTTGCGCCACCACTGCCAAGTACCAACGAGATCGTTTTTTCCATCGTACTCATCCTTTAATTCATTAGCTCTTCAAAGCTTTGGGCAAAAATTATATCACTTCGTGTCAGTGTAAGCTGTGTAATGCTTTGAAAACTGCACCACCTGCGTGCCTAAATGTGTCGCGGATCGAGATCGGGCAGCTTAAGTTGATTGCTGAAACTCATAGACTTTAGACTACCGCACTAAGCTAAAAGTGAGTCATTCCAGCAAGCCTAAGCGCGACTAGGAATCTGGTTTCCGTTAGCGCTTGATACAAAAAAGTCGCCCACTTGAAAGCGAGCGACCTCTTGTTGTTCATTGTGTTTTTGAGCTCATTCTGTAAGTGAGAACAAAGAATTACAACACGCGTAAGCACTCTTCTGGCGACAAGCTCAAGAGCGTATTGGCGAAGTTAATCTTCTCATCACGCCATCTCAATGCTGCCTCTCGACCTTCTTGTGCGTGTCTGTCGGCCTCAAAATAGCTTTTTCTTGGAAGCCCGTCTGCTGGCGTCATCACCATAGACTGTTCATTCAAGCGAAGCGTAAACAAGAACTGACCACGTTGTCCGGTTTGCGCTGCAGGGTGATGCAATGTGGTATCACAGCAATAGCGCCTATCACGCAGTGCGCGGCATGTGTACTCAAAAGCATCTTGAGCACCACGTCCAGGGAACGCGGTATAAACACTGATGCCATCACGTTGCAAAGACTGCTCACCCGCCGCGAGTTGCACCGCATGTTGGATCATCCTAAAGCCCAGAACCACGCCACCAATGCTGTTCAATCCACTGTATTGAATTGCGCCTTCTAAGCTCAGATGAAGTTTGTCTTCCCCTTCATAGAGAAAGAGATCAGGCGATGCCCAATCGCTCTTTGGAATAAGCAGTTGAGTAATATCCGAGTGTTCCATGTTGGTCTCCGCAACAATGAGTGTGTTTGAGCCCACAAGGTAACGTAATGAGAATTATTATCAATAGTTTTTAACCAAAAACGTTACCCCAGAAACCACTCATCGATGGATGCTATCTGATGCTTTAACGCCAAGCATTTCTTGTTAGATATTCATTTATTACCAATAAAGCTCATCGCCTACAAATAAACAGACACATACTATCTACAGGGTCTAATACTAGTCGTCCGACTCTACGACTAATGTCTAACCGACTGAGTCTATTTGTTTTTTTTGGTTTGGTATAAGGTACTAACAACTAAATGTTAATGAATTTTTAATGATAAGTTGACGCATTGTTTTCACTTCATGCCGTGAGTCAACAACGTTTGTTGGAATAACACACCTCAGAGTGTGAACGAAAGGAATCAAAATGAGCACTACTTTAGAGTCCGCACATATACAAACAGAGAAGCCTCAAGTCCATGAGGATGAACTCACCTATGAACAACAACATAAACCAAGATCGGAATTTGATTCCCGAGAACAGTATCTAGAACACGAATTGCAAATCATGTCGCCTAAGCGCTGGCGTCCAAATTTGCCGTTTAAAGATTATCGATTTGAGATAGAAGACGCCATCCCAGCGATGGCGGCGACCATTGGTAAAGTGGTTATGGTGGGCGCTATTGCAGCCACCTTTGCTGGGGCTCTCGGATTAAATGAAGACTTCATTCTAGAAAACGTTCGTTATGAACTCCTCATCGCCTCTGTTTTCATTATTATTTTCTCTGGCTTCCTGTTGCCGACCGCGAACCTCGCAGGTACACACGGCCCACTCATTCCTTTAATTCCGATTGTGGTTGCAGCAGGCGGACACCCTATGGCGTTTGGATTGCTGATTGGCGCTTTTGGCCTAATCTTAGCCATCAGTAAAGGTGGCAGTATGTTGGCCAACCTCACCAGTAAAGGCGTATGTGGCGGATTATTGCTCTACCTTGGCTTTGTTGGAACCGCTTCTCAAGTGAAAAAGCTGTTCGCTTGGGCTGAGGGAATTGGCATGAGCCACATTGCTTTTGTCGTGATCTTTTGCACAATTATTTTGTACGCGCTATTGGAACATTTTCGTAAACGTTGGTTAGCGGTGCCTCTTAGCTGCTTACTGGGTGGTACGATTGCATTTGCCATGGGAGCCCCATTTGCTTTCCACACAGAGCCAGGCTTGCCTAACATGAACCCTATGTATTGGTGGGGAGAAGATACAGGTTGGATGCTAGGCCTACCGACGATTGAACACTTCATGGTGGTATTGCCGTTTGCGATTCTAGCTGTAGCGATGTGGTCACCAGATTTCTTAGGCCATCAAGTATTCCAAAAAATCAGCTATCCAGAACGTACCGAAAAAGTACACATGAACATCGACGACACCATGACCACGGCTTCAATTCGTCAAACGTTCGGTTCTCTGCTTGGTGGTACTAACTTTACCTCTTCATGGGGTACTTATATCGTACCGGCGGCGATTGCTAAACGCCCTATTCCTGCTGGCGCGCTACTCACAGCTCTGTTCTGTATCATCGCCGCAGTTTGGGGTTACCCGATGGATTTAGCTATCTGGCAACCTGTACTGTGTGTGGCGCTGATTGTTGGGGTATTTGTTCCATTGCTAGAAGCTGGAATGGAAATGACGCGTGAAGGGAAAACCACCCAATCGGCAGCGATTGTTGTGTTCTCTTCAGCGCTCGTTAACCCTGCATTTGGCTGGGCTCTCACTATGCTGTTGGATAACTTAGGCTTAGTCGGTTGTAAAGAACGTAGTAGTGAACTGAGTAAAATGAGCCGCTGGGTGTTGCCTGGCACTATGTTTATTGTGCTAAGTGGTGTGATGGCGTTGGTTGGCCTTCTACCGGGAATTCCCGCGATTATCTCGAGTTTTCGCTAGGCTCGATTAATATTTAGTTTTAGTCGGAACGCAAAAAGGCTTCGCAATCGCGAGGCCTTAGTTTTTCTTGTGAACTATAACATCCCCAACTTCATCAATTTCACCGCTTCATCAACGTGTGTTAAGCGGTTCTAGCATCAAAAATATCCCCCTCTAGCTCCCCCTCAAATGGAGTTCACCGATCTCTTTAGACATGCGTTTGAGGGGGAGAACATTCTTTGGCGCTGAACATACAGCTGCACTCGTCACGATCGGTATTCAGTTCCTCCCCTTTCCCTTAACCAGTAAGAGATTGGAGATGTAAACCAAGGGGAGGTTAAGAGGGGATTTGTAGCCGATTTTCACGAGCATCAGCCGAAGTTGCTTCGCGGACTGTACTGTAATATCAATTGACTACAGAGGGACTTGGAAACAACTTGTTCGGTTTGATATTTCATAATAAATTGAGCTTTTAATCTTTTATCAAGTCATTTTCAAAAGCATCGTAAATATGACCTACAAGCTTTGTAAGCTGAGTAGTATCATGGATTTGCGTATCGAGCTTATCCAAAACTTCTTTCGGTATTGTTAATGTAACTACGTAACCAATCGCCATATTAATAACAGTACGATTAGAGTCTAGAATTTTCGTTTTCCACTCACATTGCTCTTTCCAGCCGTAAGATAAATGATCATCAAGTAACTCTTCAATATCACTCCAAATGTCTCTCGAGTATCGACCTGTTTTGTTTTTGAAGATTTCATGTGTATACAAGTTCTTCTTCATTTCATGGCTGTCAAACCATAAACCGCTTACATAACCTTGCCCGGAAAATTTAACGTGATAGCCAATGCACAAAGGGTAAGATTGACCATTTAACACTAGCTCTTTACTAAATTCCGGATCTTTGTGAAAAATATGCCATCCCTGAGTCTTAGTATTTCCTGGATAAATTGACGCAACTAAGTCACCAGTTTCCGAACAAACCCCATAGAGCACTTCATCTGCCCAGCCTTTGGAAAAGTTTGTCCCAAGACGGTCATTATAAGTTAGGAGTTCTAGATTACCCCTAGCAGCTTCAAAATCCTCTACAGCAATACGAATACGTCTATATATTGCATTACAACTCTTAGGATTTAGAGAGGCAATTGGCGTTGCAGGGAGCCACTCGGGATTGTGATCTCGCACCAACTGAATAAAATCAGTTAAGAAGCGGTTTTTGTTACCACCCATCTTTTCAAAGCTTGATACCGTCACAGCAATTGTCATGAGCGTCTTCCAATTTAGATCCCTGTCTGTAACCATATCTTGGCACTCAGCCAGAGTTAAATTGTCCTTACGAAGAATATTGAAGATTTGATTATACAACTGAGCAGTACAATCAATACCATCTCTCTTGACTTCAATTACAATACAAACATCGTTAATAGTAAGTATTAAATCGCATATTGGGTCATATTCATCAACTCGAGTTTGACCCCAGAAATTAACCATCTCAGCTTCACTCAAACTAACCGCATAGATGTGTTTATAATCCTTAATACTTTCGGCATTTTTTTGAATTGAGATCTGGAGTACAGGCGGTTTATTGATATCTTGAAATAGTTTGTTGTAGCGAGCATCCCCATCAAAAATAGACTTGAGCACTTCATGAAGAAACAAAGCATCCTCTTGTAGGCAAATAGCCAGCGCTCGAGTTAAGTCATTCTCTAATTGGTAAGTGCGTTCTTTCTTTGCGTAGGTTCTAAATAGATTGAGATGTTTGTTCATATAGTTATTGGCTCTAATGGTTTGAAGCAAAATGGGCTAATTGAGCAACTCATTCAGAATGATGTACGCATAGTATCAGATTAAACGGCACCGTTAAGGTTGTGACTCAAAATATGATTACTCGATCTGATGCTGCTGGGCTTATCTGTCCTAATTTTTCGTGAACTGTACAACAAACAAAAAGGCCTCGCACACGCGAGGCCTTGTTTTATCTGCGTTCCAACGAACGAGTAGCTAGAAATTTACGATGGTTAACCAAATTAACTCGAGAGCCATTCATCCAGTACCGTGATGAATTTAGGGTTGATGAGATAACCGATGGAAGCATGCGGATTGCCTTTTCCGTTGCGAATATTGAGGTTGTAGATCGGGTGGATGTCTTTCATTCCACCGGGTATCAGACCCAGTTTGAGCATACCCTTAAAGTCATTTCTAATTTTGCTGTCATGAGAGATAAAATCATCTTCTGCCGACATGTTTATCCATTGCTGAATGTTTAAAGGGTACTTCTTCTCACCTTTCAAGCGGCTCCCTTTTAGCCTATCTTTTACGTTTTCATCGCCTAACGGCGACCCGAGCGTAAGCAATAAGTTGACCTTCTTGTCCGCACCATAGTTGTGTCTATACTCTCCGTAATGAGACAACTTCCATAACACGTCATAGCTGATCATCGACCCGAGACTGTGCGACACAATCATCACATCATCTTGATTATCAAGCGCTTGCTTCAATTCAACCATTAGCCTATACCTGACATCGCTGCCAAAGTAGGTATCTTCATTCCAATAGTGCGCCATGTCCGGCGCGACCTTCGTTATGAGTGTCTCAGCCACACCCAGCTTTCCAAATAGCGATGAAAAAGTATCTGCTAACGCCTCTTTTAGAAAACCAATTTTAGATACCTTGTTATACGTTGTTTTATTGAACTGGCTTGTCTTGTACTTTTTGAGTTCAGACAACGCTTGCTGTCGACTTGCAGGGTCTTCCGTTGGTTTATCTAACAATGTGTTTGATAGTTCACCGTAATAGACAAACCGTTTATCTACATCTTTAAAAGCTTGTAACGAACTTGAGTCTCCACAATCTCGCTGCAAACCATGTTCTATGGCCTCGTACCAGAGTGCTTGAAGGGAATCTTTATCGGGCTTTTGAGCGCGACCATGAATGAATATTATTTTCTTAGCCATAGCAGGACATCCTAAACACATAGTTAAAGTGATTGTCAGTAGAAAGCACCACTAGATTCGGTCAGCCATTACTAATAACAGCGGTGCTAATTACGTATCTAGGGGTGGTTGATAGAGCATTTATATAACTATGAGGCCGTCGTTTAAGGACCATAAACGAGTGAAAGACGCGGGTATGACTCGCAAATTGAAATGAATGTATCTAGCAAAAACTCCCCAACCAACAAAAAGGCCCCGCAATCGCGAGGCCTTAGTTTTATCTATCAACGATTACATCCATCATTTAACAACTACAGCACCCTACTTCACTGACTTAACCGCTTTCATCAACGTTGTGTGAATGGTTCTAGTAGACCAAAGCCTCCCCCTCTAGCTCCCCCTCGAATGGAGTGACCCGATCTCTTGAGATATACGACCGAGGGGGAGAACATTCTTTGGCGCTGAACATATAGCAGCACATGTAGCGATCGCTATTCAGTTCCTCCCCTTTCCCATTACCAACAAGAGATTGGAGATGTAAACTAAGGGGAGGTTAGGAGGGGATTATCAGCCTATTTTCGCGTGCATCTGCCCTAGTCGTTTCGGAAGCTGTACTGCAAGTAAAACATTGAATCACGAGCTATGGCACTCATGCTGCCAAGCATCATGAATACCAAGAATGTGGAGTTTAGAATTAAACGTTCATAGTGTCTCTCTACTTACTTTGGAGGACATAAAGAAAGCGTGATTCTCGATCAATGTAGTCACTATAAAGTGTGAAGTTGTAGACAGGTCAAGGAGGAACAACGAAAGAAAAGAAGACATTCATTTCAAAGGGGAGTTATTGATAAGTTTAAAATTTACAGCGTCGTTAGGTGAGACATATATAACTGATATAATTGACAAAAGGTGCTAGTTTCACCGATGTGAACATGATCATAACCTCCTTAGCTTTAATAGCCTGGAGTTTAACCGTCAAAAGGCAGTTAGATGGTTTGAACTCCTAAAGTGTCAAACCACCACGAAGTCCTCAAACTAACAAGGGAGTCAAAAATTGACAACAACACTAAGAGAAGATGCTTTAAAGTTCGGTAAAATTAAAGAAGTCGATGGCGCCGTGATTATACTCCACGCAGATTTTTTAGAGCGTGAATTTCAAGGTGTAAAACACTGCGCTGAGGTCGGTGCCTATGTCAATTGTGGTGGCGCACACGGCAATACAATCTGTACTATAAGCAAAGTTCAGATAACCGAAATTGAGAAAACCAAAAGATCGGAAGCTGGGCTTGAAATTGTTAGGGAAGAAAGAAAAGTTGTAACCCTTTCAATATTAGGTTGTGCGGTAGGAGGGAAATTTAATAGAGGGACAAAACGACTCCCTACGATAAATTGTGAGACCTATTTTCTTAGCAGCAACCAAGTGAATCAATTAATAGGAATAGATTTAAACGAAGATAAAGAACATTTTTGTGTTACGGATGAAAAAGATGATGACCAAACTTACTTAAACTTAGACAAATTAATGGGACGACACACTGCCATATTAGGCACAACTGGTAGTGGTAAAAGCTGTACTGTAGCATCAATAGTACAATCTATAATGTCTAGTTACGAGTGCCCACGTATACTATTTTTTGACATTCACAATGAATACCCATCAGCATTTGGATACAACACAGAATCACCTAGTGATAGTTTTAAACAAAGAACAAACGCTATTCCTTGGAGTGACTTTACCCTTCCTTATTGGTTCTTAGATTTAGAAGAATTTTTTGGTGTATATAATCTCGACTTAGGTTCCAATCAGAAAGCTATTTTGAAAAGATTAATTACTCAATTAAAACTAGCCGAGTCAGAAAAGTTAAATATTAGTGACATTATCATTTCAGCAGACACCCCTATTTTCTTTAATATTGATACTCTACTAAGTGAATTGATTAAAGAAAAAGAATCACAAAGTACTGCTGCAAAAAAATCCCCATATGAAAGTTTAGTTCTTAAATTGCAAGCTATACGACAAGATACTAGGTATGCATTCCTTCATAAAGAAATAAGTTCAGAAACTTCAATCGTTGAATATTTTGAATTTATATTAGGCTTAGCAGATAATCAGAATTATCTAAATATACTAGATTTAAGTGGCTTACCAGCAGAAGTAAGGGCTGTATGTGTGGGTGTTATATCAAGGTTATGTTTTGACTTTAAATATTGGGATTTAGATCCGGAAAGTATTCCTCTTAACTTAGTTTTAGAAGAAGCTCACACCTACATCCCAGAAGATAGTGATTCGAAGTTTAACATTTCAAAAGAACGAGTGGAACGAATTGCAAAAGAAGGTAGAAAATACGGCATTGGTTTAACTGTTGTAACTCAGCGTCCATCAAATGTTTCAACAACAGTCCTATCACAATGCGGAACGTATATTGCCCTTAGACTTACCAATGATCTCGACCAAAATAAGATTAAACGACTGTTACCGGACACCTTAGCTGGCCAAGTTGACTTCTTACCTAGCCTTCGTGACGGTGAAGCATTTGTTTCTGGTGACTCAATCAATTTGCCGAGAAAAGTTCAATTTAGAGTACCTAACCCTATGCCTCGTAGTAACGACGTTAAGTATCATAAATCTTGGAAGCTAGGAAAGCCTGATAACTATTCATTAAAATCTTTAGTCGATTCTTGGCACAAGCAGGATAAGTCAAAATGAAAATTGATTCTATAAAGCTCAGCGGTTGGCGATCATACGATTTAGATGGGGTACATATAGAAGGATTAAAATCAATAAACCTCATCATCGGACCAAATAACTCCGGAAAGTCTAATTTAGCTAAATACTTTAATTACCTAAAAAGTATAGCCAGTGAAGAATTGTCTGTCGGTAAGGCGATTTCAGTCGCTACTGAACTTGATGAGAGCCAAACATGGGGATGGGGAAAAGAAAAAATAAACTGTGAAATCTCACTTTCAAGTGACAATGTCTTAGACAACAACGATAAGGTTTCTTACAAGGCCAACGAGAACCAAGTCACGCTAGATTGTTGCCATGATGTAAGTTCAAACACTTCGGTTTTGAATATGAAAGTTAATGATAAGAAGATCTTCAATGGCAACAGTTTAATTTGCTCTGATCTTGAATTAGAAACTTGGGTTGATCCAACGGATGATGTTGCTGGATTTAATGATAACAAGTATTACTGGAATCGCTTCTTAAATTCATTGGTATTTGTAGATCCTATTAGGCACCACTCACGCAATTCAAATAATGAACAAAGCTATTACTTTGACGGTGCCAAAATTATTGAAGAACTCGATAAATTGAGACTCGACAGAGCAACACCATCAAACTGGGCTGGATATAAAAAACAGATTAAGCAATGGTTAACTGATATTTTGTCAGAGGAAGTAACCAATATTGATGTTGTCGAGAAAGATTTAAGCCTAGAGTTTAAGTCAGGGTTATCTTTTTCTTTAGATCAGTTGGGTACCGGTGTATCTCAAATCGTAATGCTTTTATCACACTTGTGGATTAATAAAGATATAAATCTAAATGTTTTTCTGGAAGAACCTGAAGCTAACCTGCACCCCGAAGCTGTTGTCAAACTTGTAAGTATTTTTGAGAAAGAGCTTACTAACCATAGGTTTTTTATAACGACTCACTCTCCATCCCTTATTGATTGCTTGAACGAAAACTGGGCAGTATATCGAACCTTAAAATCACCAAACGGTTCAAGTTCTATTACCCCAAATGATAATGTAATAAAACATTATGAAACATTAGATTCATTGGGAGTCAAAGCCTCTCAAATCCTTCAAGCTAACGCCGTTATCTGGGTTGAAGGACCTAGTGATAGGATTTACTTGAAAAAATGGATTGATATATTTTCAAATGATGAATTAAAAGAGGGTAAGGACTACTCTTTCTTATACTTTGGAGGAACAAACCTAGCATCTTTCACTGCACTAGATGACATCGATGAGAATTTGATCAATATTTTAAGTACCAGTAGAAAAGCTTATTTGATAACTGATTCTGATTGTTCTTCACAACAAAAACGAGATAGTGATGCTTTTAAAGCTTACTTAACTTCTATGTTAGAGAGACTTAAAGTGGCAAATGGAGTTAATTGTGGTTTAGATTCATCTCTAGAAGATTATGTTAAAATTTGGATTTCGGAAGGCCGTGAAATTGAGAACTACATTTGTAAGGATCTGTTGTATGGTGTTTTAACTAAGAAAGGTTTCAAACGAGAGGCTATTGGTCAAAAAGACAAACGTAAGGAACTGGAAATGAGAATAACTCAAGCATCCAACTTTAATTTTGGAAAATTTGATTCGTTTGATCAGGCTATTGCCAGTTGTTATCAATACCAAGATGGAAGTCAGTTAGATGAGTCGGCGATTAAAAATATTGCTTCGAGTTATGCTAGTAAGAAAGTCCAAATTGCCAAAGCAATAGTGGATAATCTGAATAAAACACACTGTTCGGCGTTTGATTTAGAAAATAAGATGAAAGATTTAGTTGAGTTTATTGGTCGGTAGCTTTCATCATAACCATTTAGGAATGCTACTACGATTTCAACAGAGTATAGTATTCAGCATAAAATAACTTGGAGTTTATATTTAGATAGTTTCTGTCCAATTCAAAGCTATCGCCCTCCCCTTACAA
>NZ_JBFRLX010000018.1:0-26098 GCF_041470165.1 Vibrio sp. 10N.286.46.A8 | reverse complement strand
TCTTAATAGTAGTAAAGTGACGAAATTCAAAGAAAAATATTAAAAATCTCAGATAACCCAATGCTGATAGGATCAGCGAAGTAGGGGCAGGAAGCAAATGTTACCAAGACTTCAACTCAATGCTGATGTCGATCCAGTTGTCGTACGCTTTTTAGATGAACTAAAAACAGCGGGCTTTACTGGCGACATTGAATCTCAATATTCTAGCCGTTTGGCTGCGGCGACTGATAACAGTGTCTATCAGCAATTGCCGCAGGCAGTCATTCTCCCTAAAACAACTCAAGACGTTGTGTTGATCGGTAAAGTGGGTGCAAAATCTGCTTACGAACGCGTGACCTTTTCCCCTCGTGGCGGTGGTACCGGTACCAACGGACAGTCTTTAACAAAAGGCGTCGTGGTTGACCTGTCTCGTTATATGAACAAGGTTCTTGAGATTAACGAGCAAGAAGGCTGGGTAAGAGTTCAGTCAGGTATCGTTAAAGACCAATTGAACGATGCTGTGCGTCCGTATGGTTACTTTTTCTCTCCAGACCTTTCTACCAGTAACCGAGCAACCTTAGGTGGCATGATCAATACCGATGCTTCGGGCCAAGGTTCATTGAAGTACGGTAAAACGTCTGACCATGTGTTGTCGCTGCAAGCGGTCTTCGCAGATGGTTCATGTCTCGAATCCGATTTATCACACGGCTTACCTGCTGAAGGTGAATTTGCTCACCATGCCCTTGCAGTAACTGAAGCCGTTTGTCGAGATAAGCGCGCTCAAATTCTTAATAAATTCCCACCATTGAACCGCTTCTTAACTGGTTACGATTTAAAGAACGCAATCAACGAAGAAGACGATAGCTTTGACCTGACTCGTGTTCTATGTGGTGCAGAAGGTTCATTAGCATTCATCACTGAAGCAAAGCTGAACCTCACGCCGATTCCAAAAGCACGAACGTTGGTTAACGTGAAATACAACACGTTCGATTCTGCACTGCGTAATGCGCCGTTCATGGTAGAAGCGAAAGCGCTGTCTGTTGAAACCGTTGACTCAAGAGTATTGAACCTAGCGAAACAGGACATTGTTTGGCACACCGTGAGCGATTTGCTTATGGATGTTCCAAATAAAGAGATGCTTGGTATCAACATGGTTGAGTTTGCAGGCCAAGATGAAGCGGAAGTTGAACAACAAGTTCAAGCGCTGACCGCACAGCTTGAAAGCATGGTAGAAACTGAAGACGCGGGTGTGATTGGCTTCCAAGTGTGCAGTGATTTGGCGAGCATTGGCCGAATCTACAACATGCGTAAGAAAGCGGTAGGTCTATTAGGTGCGGCGAAAGGCCGAGCTAAGCCAGTCGCTTTTGCTGAAGATACCTGTGTACCACCAGAAAACTTGGCCGACTTCATCTCTGAATTTAGAGTATTACTCGATTCAAAAGAGTTGAACTACGGCATGTTTGGTCACGTGGATGCGGGCGTACTGCACGTTCGTCCTGCTTTAGATTTGTGTGATCCGATGCAAGAAGCATTGATGCATGAAGTCTCTGATGAAGTGGTTAAGCTGGTGGCTAAATACGGCGGCTTGATGTGGGGTGAACACGGTAAAGGCTTCCGTTCTGAGTATGGTCCTGACTTCTTTGGTGAAGAGCTGTTTACCGAATTAAGACGAGTTAAAGCGGCATTTGACCCGCATAACAAGATGAACCCAGGCAAGATCTGTACGCCGTTAGAAAGTGATGCTGAGTTGGTGAAAGTCACTGATACCAAGCGTGGTTTCTACGATCGTCAGATCGACGTACAAGTCCGTGATAGCTTCAAGCAAGCGATGGAATGTAATGGTAACGGCTTGTGTTTCAACTACGATACGAGTTCGCCAATGTGTCCTTCGATGAAAGTCACGGCTGACCGTCGTCATTCACCAAAGGGCCGTGCAGGCTTGGTTCGTGAATGGTTGCGTCAGTTAACGGAACAAGGCGTCGATATTCTCGATTTAGAGCAAGAAGCGCTGAAGGACAATACTCCGATTAAAACCATGGTGGAACGTGTTCGTAACACGATGAACAAACGCCATGAGTACGATTTCTCACATGAAGTTCATGAAGCGATGAACGGTTGTTTGGCGTGTAAAGCGTGTGCGAGCCAGTGTCCTATTAAAGTTGATGTACCAAGTTTCCGTTCTCGATTCTTAAACATCTACTATTCGCGTTACCAGCGCCCAGCAAAAGACTATTTAGTCGCTAACATTGAAACCATGCTGCCGCTGATGGCGAAAGCGCCAAAAGTAGTGAACGCTGCATTGGGTCAAAAGTGGATACAAACGGCAACGGCTAAGACGGTCGGTTATGTTGATGCTCCTTTGATGTCGGTACCTACACTTAAAAATCGTCTGGCGAGCAAAGAGCTGCAACTCTTCGACTTACAGTACTTAGAAGGCTTGTCTTCTGAAGAGAAGAAACAGCATGTGCTGATCGTTCAAGACCCGTTCACTAGCTTCTATGATGCGGAGGTGATTGAAGACTTCGTCACTCTGGCTCAAAAACTTGGTAAAACTCCGGTGTTGCTGCCGTTTAAGCCAAATGGTAAAGCTCTGCACATTAAAGGCTTCTTAAATCGTTTTGCACGTGAAGCGAAATCAACATCGGATTTCTTGTCGATGGTTGCTGATATCGGTATTCCTTTGGTGGGTGTTGATCCTGCTCTTGTGCTTTGTTACCGCGATGAATACGTTGAGATCTTAGGTGACAAGCGTGGCGACTTTGATGTGCTTACCGTGCATGAATGGTTAATGCCATCGTTAGGTGAGTTCGAAGCACGCTCAGCAAGTGAAGATATGTGGTACTTGTTTGCTCACTGTACTGAGAAAACCAAAATGCCGAACGCTGAAAAAGAGTGGGGTACTATCTTCAAGCACTTTGGTGCTGCGTTAACCAGCGTTCCGGTCGGCTGTTGTGGCATGGCGGGCACCTTCGGGCATGAAGTCGATAAGCTACAAATGTCGAAAGATATATACGGTTTAAGCTGGAAGCCTCAAATGCAGGACTTACCAAAAGATCGTTGTTTGGTGACGGGTTATTCTTGCCGTAGCCAAGTGAAGCGTTTTGAAGGTGAGAAGCTTGCTCACCCATTACAAGCGCTAGCAAAAATTCTTTAATACATTTAGCCCAGCAATTGCTGGGCTTTTTTCTAAACTAACAAAGGAATGTTAATAAGGAAAAGTATGAAATTTCTAGAATTAAAAGTACCACCCGTTGCACTGTTCATTATTGTATTCGTAGCATCATACTTCTGCGCTCAGCAGTTGAGCCAAGGAACATTGGCACTGCCTTATCGAATGGTTGTGCTCGGTATCGGGATTGTCTTGAGTGGTGTTATTGGAATATCAGGCATATGGGAGTTTCGCAAACAGAAAACCACCGTTAATCCGATCAAAGTCGACACCGCTTCTGCAGTTGTGGACAGTGGAATCTTTGGCTACACGCGAAACCCAATGTATCTAGGGCTATTTATCCTACTGTTTTGTTTTGGCTACTTCTTCCAAAACCTGTTCAGTGTCTTACTCAGTTTTGTATTCGTAATCTACATGAATCAGTTCCAAATTAAGCCAGAAGAACGCGCTCTAGAGCAATTGTTCGGTGCGGAATATGTTGATTACAAACAAAAGGTTAGGCGCTGGATTTAGTTCTGACTTGAATACAGGCTTGAGTGACTTGATGTCATTAGTCATCGAAATGAAAAAGCCCAGCTTGTGATACCAAGCTGGGCTTTATTGATCTTGTTTTTAGCTGTTTACATCAAGTGATGTAAATAAGGATGCTGATTAAGCGGCAGCTGCGAACTGAGCTAGAAACATCTCTTTACGTTCGTTGAAGCGGTTTACTAGGTCGTCTACAGAAGCTTGGTCGTATGGCTTAAGGCCACTTGCTACCATGCGTTTCACGCCTTTACCGACTACTTCACCGTCTTCTTTGAAATCAAAGTTCAGTGTCACGATGCCACGCTTGCCTTCAACATCAAAAGTCGCACCTGAGAATTCAACTTCTGGGTGAGATAGGTCTAGACGAGTAAATTCAACTTCCATGCTCTCGTAAATCACAAGAGGACGTTGGCAGTTGATCATCATTTGTTGTTCTTCCATAAGAGGAACCATGATGTGTGGGAAGTTCATGCCTGAGAACTTAACGTAGTTTGTTACTACGTGTTCGATGAATGCTTGATCGTGGCTCTTTTCACCTTCACAAGACATGTGTAGGTACTCTTTGCCTTTCTCGTCAACCAGTGAGCTTTCTTTCTCACACTTGTTGTCAACGCTTAGCGCAATACCGTTACCCACCATACCTGAAAAATCAAAACGCATTTTTTGGCTGATGCCTTCTTTTTGCAGAAGTACTGCAAACAAAAGATCGCCAGGCACGCAGAAGCGCTTGTTGTCTTCATCGTGAATTGGGTTGAAGTCAGCAGCTACTTTTTTAGCAAAGTGGCTAGCCTGTTCACGAGTGAATTGAAATTGATTGTCTTCAGTAGAAAAGTAAGGTGTCAGAAACATAGTATCGCTATTAGTCATCAAATCTGGCGGGGATTATAGCTAACTAACTTGGTTTTAATGGTCTATCCAGTTTACGAGGGCCGAAAAGGAGGGAGATTGATGAGAAGGCGGGCTGGTGAGAAAAATAATAAAGGTCTAGAAAATCTAGACCTTTATTTATATAAGCTTATTTTTTATTAGGGAAGAACCACTTATCTAAATAATCACTCATTGGTGTAAAAGCAAGGTTCGCATAGTTAAATGGGTAATTAGCGGTTGTTGTTTCACCACTTGCGATTTTACCGACCGCAGTAAAGCCTTTTGGCTGGTTTGCGTCTTTCAGCTCATTCGGGAACTTACCGTTAGCAGGGTTCACTTTGTATTCGTAAACCAATCCTAAAAATGCGCCTGGGTTGAGGTTCTTTTTGACAGTATGGACTGAGTCTAATTTGCCATTCGAAATGTCATCACCATCGTCATTAATACTTGTACCATTACTTGAGAGACATTTGCTTGGAGTACCATCAATACGATCTGCACCTAACTGCCCGTTGCCGTAGTTACATTCATCGTATTTTAGATAACCTAAAGCTTGTGTACCTGTTCCTATTTTCTTATTGATGAGAGTTTTGAAGCCATCGTAGCTTTTGGCCAATTCAGCACCAACGGCTGTATTGTTGTCACCATCAACGTAGTAATCGAAAACTTGCAGTAGTTTTTGATATGTCGTGGTGCTTTTTGTTTCATCTACGCCTGACAGGTCAGTATAAATAAGCTCTAAACCATTGATGTTAGGGGTGCTCGCATACATATTTTGTGCAAGTGCAAGCACGAATTTACCATGAGCTGTAGAAGGATCTGGTTCTCCTTCTGTTATGCCAATGAGTATTTTTTTCTGGCTAAACTGTTTTCTCACATCATCATGAGCCCATTTAAGCAAATTTTCGACTTGCAGTTTTACGGCATCTTGCTGAACTTGAGTAATGTTTGGACCAATCGGCAGAATGTAAATACCTTTTTCAAAAGCACAGTTTGGCACTTCAGCAGCAGTTGAACAGTTTTTAATGCTGGTATAGGTCGCGACTTTCGTTAACGTAGGAGTCGTAGGAGTCGTAGGAGTCGTAGGAGTCGTAGGAGTCGTAGGTTTTGCGGGTGCTTTATTGCTTGAGTCAGACCCACAGCCGGCTAAGAATAAGGTGCTGATAAGGGCTGTTGTAAGCAGGATTGGGGATTTTTTTGTTATCATTGGTAATGAACTTTCCGACAGTGAGTGATGATTTTTCGGATAGTATCATTCCTATCAATAAGTGTATTCATTTTTATGGATAAGTGGGCTGTAACGAGAGTACAGCCCAGTATACGGAAAGTATTAAAAACTTGACAGCGTACCTTCTGGCATTAAGTGGTTATGAACGGATAACTTGAGCAACTGGTTAGCTTGTTCAATATCCGGTGCAAAATATCGGTCTTTATCGTAGAAGCTGACTTTTTCACGCAGAATCTGTTTCGCTTCTTCCACACGAGGAGAAGATAGATTCGGAGCGCGGAAGTCTAGCCCTTGTGCTGCTGCTAAATATTCTACTGCCAATATCCCACGGGTGTTTTCAGCCATGTATCTAAGCCTACGAGCGGCAAAGGTGGCCATTGAGACGTGGTCTTCTTGGTTTGCAGAAGTAGGCAGGCTGTCTATTGAAGCCGGATGAGCCAAGGTTTTGTTCTCACTTGCTAATGCTGCTGATGTTACTTGAGCAATCATAAAGCCAGAGTTCACGCCGCCGTTATCGACCAAGAAAGGTGGAAGTTTGCTTAGTGCGCTATCAATCAGCAGCGCCATTCTACGTTCTGACAAGCTACCGATTTCAGCTATCGCTAGTGCAAGGTTATCTGCTGCCATTGCGACGGGCTCTGCGTGGAAGTTACCGCCTGAAATGATGTCGCCATCATCAGCGAAAACAAGCGGGTTGTCGGATACGGCATTTGCTTCAATCGTTAAGGTCTCTGCTGAGTTACGAATCTGCTGCAAACAAGCACCCATCACTTGAGGTTGGCAACGCAGCGAGTAAGGGTCTTGAACCTTTTCACAGCAAGTATGTGATTCACCAATCTCACTCTTTTGATCAAGCATATGACGGTAAGCAAGTGCTGCATCCATTTGGCCACGATGACCACGAACGCGGTGAATACGCGGATCAAACGGACGACGGCTACCCAGCGCAGCTTCTACAGACATTGCACCACACACGGTTGCAGACGCAAACAAGTCTTCGGCTGCAAACAGACCTTCTAATGCAAATGCAGTTGATGCCTGAGTACCGTTTAACAGAGCTAAACCTTCTTTAGGTGCAAGTGTGATTGGCTCTAGACCTGCGATCTGCATTGCTTCTAAGCCAGTGATAATCTTGCCGTTGTGGCGCGCTTGGCCTTCACCTAGCAGTACCGTACTCATGTGGGCGAGGGGAGCAAGATCTCCTGAAGCACCCACAGATCCTTTTTGTGGAACACATGGGTAAACCTGTGCGTTCACAAGATCGATAAGGGCATTAATCACTTTGAGGCGGATACCCGAGTAGCCACGAGACAAGCTGTTAATCTTTAGCACCATCATCAAGCGCACAGTTTCATCAGACATGAATTTACCAATGCCCGCCGCGTGAGAAAGTACGATACTTTTCTGTAGTACTTCTAAATCTTCAGGGGCTATTTTGGTATTCGCTAATAAGCCAAAACCTGTATTGATGCCATACACGGTGCGATCTTCAGCAATCACTTGCTCGACAACGTGCATGCTCGCTTCAATATCTGGAATCGCTGCTGGATCAAGTGATAAGTTCACAGGGCTACGGCTAATCTTACGCAGTTCAGGTAGGCCTAGAAGTCCTGGTTTAAGTAATAAATTCAACATGTTTTCTCCAGACATTAAAGGCGACGAAGTTCTTCGTTTAGCATAGGTAAATCAAGCTTCTGCTCTTTAGCACACTGCTTGGCAATATCGTAACCCGCATCAGCATGACGCATAACGCCAGTGGCCGGATCATTGTGAAGTACACGAGCAATGCGCTGTGATGCATCTTCACTGCCGTCACAACAAATCACCATTCCTGAGTGTTGCGAGAAGCCCATTCCAACACCGCCACCGTGGTGTAGAGAAACCCATGTTGCGCCGCCTGCAGTATTTAACAGAGCGTTCAATAGAGGCCAATCTGATACAGCATCTGAGCCATCCATCATGCCTTCTGTTTCGCGGTTCGGGCTTGCGACTGAGCCTGAATCTAGGTGGTCACGACCGATAACAACGGGTGCTTTCAGTTCGCCATTTTTAACCATTTCATTGAATGCTTGGCCTAAACGTTCACGATCTTTCAATCCAACCCAACAGATACGAGCTGGTAGGCCTTGGAACTGAATGCGTTCACGCGCCATATCTAGCCAGTTATGTAGATGTGGGTTGTCAGGAATCAGTTCTTTTACTTTTTGGTCTGTTTTGTAGATGTCTTCTGGGTCGCCAGAAAGGGCAGCCCAACGGAACGGACCGATGCCTTCACAGAACAGAGGACGAATATAAGCAGGAACGAAACCTGGGAAATCAAATGCGTTTTCTACGCCTTCTTCCAGTGCCATTTGGCGAATGTTGTTGCCGTAATCTACGGTCGCAGCGCCACGGTACTGAAGATCTAGCATAGCTTGTACTTGAATGGCCATGGACTGCTTAGCGGCTTTCACTACTTTAGCTTCATCAATGGTTCGTTCTTGTGCTGCTTTCTCCATCGTCCAACCTTGCGGCAAGTATCCGTTCAGCGGATCGTGGGCAGAGGTTTGGTCAGTCACTACGTCAGGCGTGATATTGCGTTCAACAAGCTCTGGGAATACGTCTGCTGCGTTACCGAGTAGGCCAACAGAGATTGGTGTGTCTGATTCTTTAATCATTGCCATCGCTTCATCTATGCTGGTGGCTTTTTTGTCGACATAGCCAGTACGCAAGCGGTAGTCGATTCGTGATTCATCACATTCAACCGCAATCATCGAGAAGCCAGCCATTGTAGCTGCGAGAGGTTGAGCACCACCCATGCCGCCAAGACCACCCGTTAGAACCCATTTGCCGTTTGCTTCGCCTTGAAAGTGCTTCTTCGCGATAGCAACAAACGTTTCATAAGTGCCTTGAACGATGCCTTGAGAGCCAATGTAAATCCAGCTGCCTGCGGTCATCTGGCCGTACATCATCAAGCCTTCTTTATCGAGCTCGTTGAAGTGCTCCCAGTTCGCCCAGTGTGGAACAAGGTTAGAATTCGCGATCAGTACGCGGGGTGCGTTTTTATGAGTCGGGAACACACCTACAGGTTTACCTGATTGAACAAGTAACGTTTGGTCGTCTTCTAAACGCTCTAATACTTCAACAATCTTGTCATAACATTTCCAATCACGCGCCGCGCGACCGATACCGCCATACACAACCAGTGAATGTGGGTGTTCTGCCACATCAGGGTCTAGGTTGTTCATCAGCATACGCAGTGGTGCTTCTGTTAACCAAGATTTAGCGCGCAAAGTGGTGCCATGAGGTGCGCGAATTTCGCGTGTCGTGTCGAGACGAGGGTCACTGTTGTGGTGTTCCGTCATTTTGGAATTCCTTCTGTTTCACGTTATATCGTTGTAGTTGTAGTTGTAGTTGTAGTTGTAGTTGTAGTTGTAGTTATCGGTATAGCTGGATTAGTCGCTGGCCATTGCACTGGCTATATCCCAACACAAACGTGCCGCCAATCGAGCCGTTTGGCCATCGACGTCGTAGTCTGGGTTGTATTCCGCAATGTCCGCGATAATGAGTTTTTCGCTGTGTTGGAAAATCTGTTCTAGAAAAGGAGCGAGTGCTTCATAGCTCACGCCTCTTGCCGCTGGTGCACTTACACCCGGCGCAGTCGCTGCTGGGAATACATCTAGATCAATGGTGAGATAGAGGTAATCACATTCAGCGATGAATTTTTGCAACTTAACCAGTTGAGCGACTTGGTTCACTTGGGTCATGTTGCGGTCATGTTCATACCACACGCCCAGTTGGTCAGCTTTGTTAAACAGCGCTTTGGTATTACTGGCTGCGCTAACGCCAAGACAAGCGTAATGAAACGGCCATTGATGCTTGTGGCAGTAATCGCTGATTTGATTAAAAGGCGTACCTGAACTGGGTTTAACATCAGCGATGTCGCTTTCAAATTCACGAAGATCAAAGTGAGCATCAAAGTTAACGATGCCGATCTTAGGTTTGTGTATTGGCTGATCTTTATCAATACGTTCAGTTTTATGAAGGCGTTCTGCTTTATGTAAATGTTCCGCGAGGCCTTGGAACGATGCCCAAGCCACTTCGTGACCACCGCCAAGGGTAATCACTTTGTTAGTTGATAGAGCATTGGCAATCACAGAAGCACACTGTTTTTGGCTGACTTCCAATTGACCATCATTGCACTCGATATCACCCAGGTCCGCGATGTGAGTGTCACTGTGCCAAGCCATATTCGCCAGAGCTTGGCGAATCAGGTCAGGTGCTTGTTTCGCGCCCACTCGACCTTTGTTTCTTGCAACACCAGCATCGCTGGCAAAGCCTACCAAGGCGATGGCGCGGTCATTAAGCTCGTCACTTAAGTCACTATGTTGCACTTGTTTGGTAATGTGATGAACGCGTGTACCTAGTGCGCCATCTTCAAGATCATTACGTCCCGTCCACACGAAGTTATGTACGGCTTCTGAGTTCTTTTGAATGCCGTTGGAATTAGATTGAGTCATGACACACCTCGCCATTAACAATGCGTTTATGAAGATGAGGAACACCGACTTGATAGCTTAGATCGGCAGGGTGCTCGATATCCCAGATAGCTAAATCAGCGGCATAACCAATTTCAATTTTGCCTTTAGTTTGTGAGTCGCCAATGGCAGCCGCAGCATGACTAGTCACACCGCGCAGCGCTTCTTCAGGCGTCGTGCCAAATAAGGTGCAGCTCATGTTCATCATCAGCGTTAAATCAGCAAAGGGAGACGTGCCGGGGTTTAAGTCGGTCGCGATCGCCATTGGAATGTTGTGTTCACGAAGCAGGGCAACGGGTGGTTGTTGAGTCTCTTTAAGGAAATAGAAAGCGCCGGGTAGCAAGGTCGCAACTGTGCCTGATTCCGCTAGTGCCTTGACTCCGGTTTCATCAAGGTACTCAACATGATCGACAGAGAGTGCACCGTATTTAGCTGCGAGCGCGCTGCCGCCCATATTTGAAAGCTGTTCTGTGTGGCCTTTAATCGCTAGTCCGTGTTCTTTGGCTGCTGCAAATACACGTTCGGTTTGTTCAAGGTTGAAGCCGATAGATTCACAGAACACGTCAACCGCATCGGCTAGGCCTTGCTCTGCAGCTTTAGGAATGATCTCTTGGCAAACCAGATCGATATAGCTGTCCGGTTGTTCTTTATATTCAGGTGGCACAGCATGGGCTGCAAGGAGAGTGGTGGTGATCTTAATTCGGCGATGGTTCTCTAACGCTTTAGCTGCGCGTAACATCTTGAGCTCATCTTCAAGTGTTAAACCATAGCCAGATTTTACTTCAATGCTGGTTACGCCGCTTCGTAGCAGGCCATCGAGTCTAGGTAAAGCCATTTCAACCAGTTCGGATTCTTGCGCTGCGCGGGTCGCGGTTACTGTCGCCAGAATGCCGCCGCTTTGTTTGGCGATGTCGGTGTAAGACACACCATTCAAACGCTGCTCAAACTCGTTGGCGCGATTACCCGCAAATACGAGATGAGTGTGGCAATCAATTAACCCAGGTGTTACTAGCTTGTTCTTGCAATCATAGGTGATGTAATCCAAAGAACCATCAACACTTATTTGTTCTAATTCAGAAGCAAGTACCTCGTGGTTTGAACAAGAGATGGACACGATTTTACCGCTTTCGATAACGATATCTTGAGGGGAAGAGGGCTGATAGCCATCGGCTCCCGAACTCATGGAGACCACTCGTGCGTTTTTGAGGATCAAATTCATAATCACCTAGATCTTTGCTAAACATTAAATGTATATACAAATAAATAGGCTAAACGCTGACCCGAATCAAGTTGATGTTGCAAAAATGTGATCGGCGATCAGGATGATGTTCTTTAATCTAGAAGTATCTTGGAGCTTAATTTGTACTTAGAGCCAGGATGGTAGAGCAATGCAAAGCTGATTAGGCGCTCTTTGCTCCATGTTCTTCTATTCAAAAGAAGGCAAGGCTCTGATTCAGAAAGCTTTAGTGACGTTCTGATTTGAGAGTCAGGAATAATGGCTTCAACCGTGTGTTCGATAGCACTCAACGGGCAGCTTTTTGAAAGGTATTCATTGGGTGTCGAGGTTGAAAAGTCTTGCTCTAGGTATTTTGGAGCGGCTTGAGAGTTCACCCAACGCGCTTCCAATTGTATTGGTGCGTTGTCCGCAAAGTGGATGATTTCACTATAGAATACCTCTGCGTTAATCATTACGCCTAACCGTGTGGCGGTGCTTTCATCAGCCTTAATGCTATCGTGTTTGATAACTTGGCTAGCATACGTTTGGCCTCTGTCTTTGATCTCTTGCGCGATGTTGTTGATATCAAGCAGGGGAGATTGCGCTTTTTCGTCGGGTTCACAAACAAAAGTACCTAGCCTTGGCTTCCTAATGAGCTTGCCTTCAGACACCAGATCTCGAATGGCTTTATTGACCGTCATTCGACTCACATTGAACTGCTCGGTGAGTTCAAGCTCTGTGGTTATCTGGTAACCCACTGGCCAGTGACCACTGGTGATATTGTCGTCTATGAACTGTTTTATCTGAAGGTAGAGCGGCGCTTTCGACATAATGAAACCTTATTTGACTATACAAATAGAGTAACGGAATTTTTCACGATTTCAACATTTCCTCGGGCAATGTGACCTTATTCAACATAGATGGGGCAAATTGCTTGATTCTGTGAGGCAAGTGTCGCAAATTGTCACGCAATAACTATTCGTAAATCAGATAATTAGAAAGAGAAATAATATGTTTAAGAAATTAAAGGCCTCGTTGGGCATCGGTGCAGCAAAAGTTGATACCGTCTTAGATAATATTGAAGTTTTCCAAGGTGGAGAGTTGTCTGGCAATGTTCACATTGTTGGTGGCGACGTTGAGCAACAAATTGACCTGATCAACTTGGTTCTTAACACAGAAGTAAAAGTAGAAACGGAAGACAGCACCAGTTACGAAACCTTTTCACTGGGTCGTATTCAAGCCGTAGAGCCTTTCGTTATCCAACCGGGTGAAACCAAACTGGTTCCATTCCGTATTAAGTTAAACGATGAAACGCCAGTCACTGCGTTGAATGCACAAATGAACCAATGCCATGTGTGGGTTGAAACCAATCTAGATATCGGCTTTGCGATTGATCCTAAAGACCGCGACTTCATCTCCGTACACCCATTGCCAACAGTCGCTAAAATCATCCAAGGTGTCGAAGCATCGGGTATGGCAATGGTGAAAGCTGATGTAGAGAAGGGCTTCTTGAAAGGCAACAGCTTTGCTTCTCGCTCTGGCTGTTACCAAGAGATTGAATTTCGTAGCGGCGGCTTCATGAACAACAAGGAGATCGAGCTGTCATTCATCGTTGAAGGCTCAATGGTTCACTGCTTAGCAGAAATCGACCGTTCAATGAGCTTCCGTGGCGATCAATATGTCTCATTCAGCTTGCCTGCTAACGCGGCCGATTCTGACATTCGCAACGCAGTCTCAAGAATCATGAGTGCGTAGTTGCCTTTCTGTTAGTAGTCGCTTTTTCTATTAATAGAAACAAGATAGTACGATTTCCATAGCCGAACTTAACTGTTCGGCTTTTTTGTTTGTAAATAAAGACAAAGAATCAATCATTGAACGTTAGCTTAGGGTGTTAGAAGGCCCTGTATAGAAGAGACATTTAAGTTATGTAGTTTTTGTGGCGCTGTGGGACTAACATTGTCATTTCATATAATTTCGTTACAATGTTCGGCTACTCACAAATGGGGCATCTGTATTTGCTTCTATGTGGGTATCTTTATTATGCATATATCTCCGATCAACATACTTGTTGGTTGAAAAACATATATTAAACATTTTCATGTGTTGCTTGGTGTGCAACACCACTGTAAAGGACAAATAATGCCAATTATTACTCTTCCTGACGGTAGTCAGCGTCAATTTGACAACCCTGTATCAACTCTAGATGTTGCCCTATCAATCGGTCCTGGTCTTGCGAAAGCAACCATTGCTGGTCGTGTAGATGGCGAGCGTGTTGATGCTTGTGATCTTATCGAAAACGATGCAAGCCTAGAAATCATCACTGCTAAAGATGAAGTTGATGGCCTTGAGATCGTTCGTCACTCTTGTGCTCACCTTTTAGGTCACGCGATTAAGCAGCTTTTTCCAGAAGCGAAAATGGCGATCGGTCCTACCATCGATAACGGTTTCTACTACGATATTGACCTTGAGCACTCTCTAACGCAAGAAGATCTAGAAAAGATTGAAAAGCGTATGAAAGAGCTAGCGAAGACCAAATATCAGGTTGTTAAGAAGAAAGTTAGCTGGCAGGAAGCGCGTGACGCATTCGAAGCTCGCGGCGAGACTTACAAAATCGAAATCTTGGACGAGAACGTTTCTAAAGACGATCGTCCAGGCCTGTACCATCATGAAGAATACATCGATATGTGTCGTGGTCCACACGTTCCACATATGGGCTTCTGCCAACACTTCACGCTACTTAACGTAGCGGGTGCTTACTGGCGTGGTAACAGTGACAACAAGATGCTTCAACGTATCTACGGCACTGCATTCCACGACAAAAAAGCGCTTAAGGCTCACCTAGTGCGCCTAGAAGAAGCGGCTAAGCGTGATCACCGTAAAATCGGCAAGCACTTAGATCTATTCCACATGCAGCAAGAAGCACCAGGCATGGTGTTCTGGCATCACAACGGTTGGACTATCTTCCGTGAGCTAGAAGTATTTATTCGTCAGAAGCTGACTGAGTACGATTACCAAGAAGTAAAAGGCCCATTAATGATGGACCGTGTTCTTTGGGAACGTTCTGGTCACTGGGATAAGTACGCTGAAGCGATGTTCACGACTTCTTCAGAGAACCGTGAATACGCGATCAAGCCAATGAACTGTCCTGGTCACGTTCAAATCTTTAACCAAGGTTTGAAATCTTACCGTGATCTACCGCTACGTATGGCTGAGTTTGGCTCATGTCACCGTAACGAGCCGTCTGGCGCACTTCACGGCATTATGCGTGTTCGTGGCTTCACTCAAGATGATGCTCACGTATTCTGTACTGAAGACCAAGTTCAGCAAGAAGTTAAAGCTTGTATTGAAATGGTTTACGATACTTACACAACTTTCGGTTTCGAAAACATTGTTGTTAAGCTATCTACTCGTCCAGAACAGCGTGTAGGTTCAGACGAAATGTGGGACCGTGCAGAGGCCGATCTTAAGCAAGCGCTTGAGGCGATGGAGATTGCATACGAGATTCAAGAAGGCGAGGGTGCGTTCTACGGACCTAAGATTGAATTTACTTTGCATGATTGTTTGGACCGCGCATGGCAATGTGGTACAGTGCAGCTCGATTTTGCATTACCAGAACGTTTAGGTGCAACTTACGTAGGTGAAGATAACGAGCGTCACACGCCAGTTATGATTCACCGCGCGATTTTAGGTTCACTAGAACGCTTCATCGGTATTCTTATTGAAGAATACGCTGGCTTCTTCCCAACGTGGTTGGCGCCAGAACAAGCAATTGTTATGGGCATTACAGACAAACAGTCTGAATATGTACAAGAAATTGCGAAAAAACTGCAAAAAAGTGGATTTAGAGTCAAAGCAGACTTGAGAAATGAGAAGATTGGCTTTAAAATCCGCGAACATACTTTGAAACGTGTACCGTTCATGCTTGTGTGTGGTGACCAAGAAATGGAAGCCGGCGAAATTGCAGTACGTACACGTAAAGGTAAGGACCTTGGCAAATTTAAAGTGGATGACTTTATTTCATACATCCAAGCCGAGGTTTCAAGCCGTAAGCTCAATCTGGAGGAATAGCTATTAAAGGCGGAAGACGTGGCCAACAACCGGCCAAACAAAACCAGCACCGTTTAAACGGTGACATTCGTGGCGTTCGTGAAGTGCGTCTAACTGGCGCAGACGGCGAAGCTGTTGGTGTAGTAACAATCGCTGAAGCGATGGAAGCTGCAAATGAAGCTGGTATGGATCTTGTAGAGATCAGCCCTAACGCCGAGCCGCCAGTTTGTCGTGTGATGGACTACGGTAAGTTCCTCTTCGAGAAGAGCAAAGCTGCGAAAGAGCAGAAGAAAAAGCAAAAGCAGGTTCAGATCAAGGAAATTAAATTCCGACCTGGAACTGATATTGGAGACTATCAGGTAAAACTACGCAACCTGACTGGTTTCCTTGAAGACGGCAACAAAGTGAAGGTAACAATTCGCTTCCGTGGCCGCGAAATGGCTCACCAAGAAATCGGTGTTGACGTTCTTAATCGTTTGAAAGTAGATACTGAAGAATTTGCAGTTGTCGAATCTTTCCCAACGAGAATTGAAGGTCGCCAGATGATCATGGTGTTGGCCCCTAAAAAGAAGTAATTAACGGCTTTGCAAGTAATTAAACCCTGCAGCCTCAGGTTGCGGGGTTTTATTCGCCCTGATTACTATGTTATTAACAACTCAACAATGCGGAGTTATTCATCATGCCTAAGATGAAAACCAACAAAGGTGCTGCTAAGCGTTTCCAGAAAACTGCTGGTGGTATTAAGTTTAAGCACGCTGGTAAACGTCACATCCTGACTAAGCGTACTACTAAGAACAAGCGTCAGCTACGTCCGAACTCGATCCTTCCTAAATGTGAAGTTGCTCAAGTTCTACGTATGATGCCATACGCTTAATTCTTTTTAGTTTATAAATTCGTTTAGTTTAGGAGAAGCATAATGCCTCGCGTAAAACGTGGTGTACAAGCTCGTGCACGTCATAAGAAAGTTCTAAAACAAGCTAAAGGTTACTACGGAGCACGTTCACGTGTTTACCGCGTAGCTTTCCAAGCAGTTACCAAAGCTGGTCAATACGCTTACCGTGACCGTCGCAACAAGAAACGTCAATTCCGTCAACTTTGGATTGCACGTATCAACGCGGCATCTCGTCAAAATGGTCTATCTTACAGCCGTTTCATCAATGGCCTTAAGAAAGCATCTATCGAGATCGACCGTAAGATTCTTGCTGACATCGCAGTATTCGACAAAGCAGCATTTGCTGTTCTAGTTGAAAAAGCGAAAGCATCTCTATAATTTAGAGTTAGCTTAAAGGTTTAATAAAAGGAGAACTTCGGTTCTCCTTTTTTATTGCCTGCTATTTGGCTTTGCCGCATTCTCTCGCATCTAATTTTTATTCGCTTGAACAAGCATTCTGGTATATAAACATTTACCTAACCTTTAAATGTTAAGCGACCGAGATAAATGACCGCACCGACTACTATGACGTTCTTCGAACGTTTTGAAACTGACATCCTTTCTGGCAAGAAGACGATTACTATTCGCGATGAATCTGAGCGCAATTACCAGCCAGGTAGCGTTGTAGAAGTATCAACGCTAGAGCAGGGACGTGTATTCTGTAATCTTAAGATCATTAGTGTAGAACCAATCTTGTTTGATGACTTAGGTGAGTTCCATGCGGAGCAAGAGAACATGACGCTAGAAGTCCTCAAGGGTGTGATTCAAGATATCTACCCAGGGATCTCTGAACTGTATGTTGTCTCTTATGAGTTGGTAGCTTAAGCCTGATTGGATTAGATTGACTAGCTAGGGATGGCGATTAATGAGTAATAACCAGCAGACACTGCTTCAGCTTTACTGTCGTGAACAGCAAGAGCAAACGTTACATTCTAAGAATGACCTTGATAGTGAACTGAGCGAGAGTGCCGATTATTTAAAGTGGTGCGAGAGCAAAAGAAACTTTGTTGAAGAAGATGTCTTAGGGCGGACTTGGGTAAAAAGTTGCCCAGCAGGGTACATTACCGAGGTTCACTTTCATTCTGATGGTAGTCTAACGGAATATCGTTTGTTTGACCGATTTGAAACCCAAGGTCATTGGTTGCTGAAAAGCGGGCTGCTGCAAGTCGAAATCAATAAAGGTGACAATCGTTACCAGTTTGATGTTGTCGCGTGTAAAGACCTTAATATCCATTCTGCGGTTGAGTATAAGAACGGTGAGCTACATTCGTACTTGAAGCTTGTTCAAGTTGAAAGCTAAACGCTGATTCGTTTTATGAGCAAATAAAAAGCCAACAGTGATGTTGGCTTTGTTGTTTTCAATTCGACTGAGTACTTCTAATCAACGCGCTATTAAGTTAGGCCATTAAGCTTCGAAGTTCGCCAATCGAGTATAAAGATCGCTGTCTTGGTCTTGCTTTGTACATACGGTCAATAGGTCTTCAATAAAGTACTTCAGTGCACGCGCTTCAATTCGACGAATGCCTTGTTGCTGCTCTTCAGTCAGATAACCGTAGATAGTCGCTGCTCCAAAATCGCCAAAGATCATTTGGCCTTGCTCATTGACTAGGGTGTTGTGCGCATACAAGTCACCGTGACAAACCTTATTGGCATGAAGGTGTTCAAACACATCAATCATTTGTTCGGTAATGCTATTGATCTGTGTAATTGAAAGCTTAAAACCTTCGTTGAATGTATCGCGAGTACAGCTTTCAAGAGTAGGGGGCAAGCCTAGGTTGTAATAGTTGCTTGGGATAAGCTCCATCACCAATGCTAGGTAGTTCTCTTCATCAACTTGAGCGATAGACTTCACTAGGTTGCTATGATGACCAGCTTGAAGGCACGCTTCGAGTTCATCGTGTGGGTAACCGTCGCTTGTTACTTCGCCTTTGAATACTTTAACCGCCACTTCTTGTGGGAAATCAAAGTCACGATTTAACCAGTTAGCATGAGAAATTACCCCAGACGCACCTTGGCCCAGCACTTGATTGAGTGAGTAGCATTGTGAGCTTACGGCAGGCACGCTATCTAAGCTGCTTGGGTGTTTGCAAAACGGGTTACCCGCAAACGCTAACCAAGCCAGTTTTGGTAGCTTGATAAGGAACTCTGGGAATTCAGTCAGTTGGTTTGCAGACAGACGAACTAGCTCAAGGCTTGATAGGTTTTCCATGCTTTCTGGCAAAACGCGAATCTTGTTGCCTGCTAATGCCAGTTTCTGTAGTCGTGGTCTTTCACCTAGCGAGCTAGGCAGAACCTCGATCTCATTGTCGGTCAGGATTAACCAACGTAGTTGAATCGGTAGAGACTGCTCGCTAACGGTTTTGATTTGGTTGGTTTTGAAGCCAACCATTTCAAGCTTAGGAAGTAACCCCAGAACATCAGGCAGGTGCGTGAACAGGTTATTCGACGCGAAGATAATACGCAGGTTAGTCAGCTGTGATAACTCTTCTGGTAGATCTGACAGCTGATTGCCTGAAAGGTCTAGGATCTCAAGAGAATCAGCAAGTTCCAAAATCTCTAAAGGAAACTCGGTGAGACCTTCTGACAGTTTTAAGCGTTTAATACCTTTAAGTTGCCCTGATTTTAATTGTTCTAGAGTATGCAAACCTTAGCCTTATGAATAGATGTTCGAGGCGCGTAGTTTACTTGTCTCAATCAAGAAAGGCGAGCACCGGAACGATGCTCGCTTAACTAAACTAAGTGAACGATTTTACAAAGGTTAAAGTCGTATATGGTTTCGGCTGACACCGACCTCCTCAACAAAGTCGCTGTCATGACTCACTAAGATAAATGCACCTTGGTATTCACGTAAAGCGGACGCCAATATTTGCTTTGAGTCGATGTCTAGGTGGTTGTCTGGCTCATCGAGTAATAGAAGCGGGGAGTCTTGCTTGTGGCTAACGATCAACATCGCCAGTTTCATTTTTTCACCACCACTTAAATGTGCCACTTTTCGGTATACAGAGTCTCGTCTGAACCCAATCCCTGCCAACAAGGTTCGAGCGTCACTTTCTGTTAACCCAAAGCTGTGTGTCATCAAACTATCGAACATGGTGTCGTTGGTGTCTAACAGGCCAAAGTGTTGATCCAAGTATACGGTCGCTCCTAAGCGCTTAATGGGCCCGATATAGTTCGAGTGTTGGCCGTGAATGGCTTTTAACAGTGTCGATTTTCCGCACCCATTAGCCCCAGTTAGATAACATCGTTCTCCTTGTGATAGAGAGAAGCTAATAGGAGCACCAGAACCAAAACTTAGGCGACACTCTTCAACGGTTAATAGTGAGTGTTTTTTAGAACGATTCGCTTGTTGTAGGTACAACGCTTGCGGCTTCAGTTGTTCTTGTTGTTCTTGAAGAGATTGAAGTTTATGTTGGTTTTGATCCTTTAAGTTCTTGTGGCTTGTTGCCGATGCACCTTGGGTTCGCCCTGCTTTATCTTTCATTGCATCCAATAATATCTTGGGTTGGCTACCCGATTTTCGGAGTCGGTTACCTTGAGACTCACGTTGTTGGGCTTTTTCCTTGTTAGTCTGAGCTTGGCGCTCGAGTCGTTTCTTTTCCGATTGATGATGCGTTATCTGCTTGTCCAGTGCTTCACTTTGACTCGACATTTGCGTGAAGTAATCATCGTAATTCCCGTTATAGAAACGCATGCCCAAACTGTTGAGGTGATAGATCCCTTCCATGTGTCTCAATAAGCTTCGATCGTGACTGACGACAAGCACTTTTCCTTCAAACAACTGGCACTGTTCCAGTAACCAATTGCGGCCGTCGCTATCTAAATGATTTGTAGGTTCGTCGAGAATCAGTATGTTGTGGTTTGATGCGAATAACCGGTGAAGCTGTAAAAGGGCGAGTTGCCCACCGCTCAATGTATGGCAAGGCGTGGTCAACCCATTGGTTATTTTCAATGTGGCTAAAAGTTGCTTTGTGTTCGCTTGTAAATCCCAATCCTCGCCAACGATATTGAAGTGCTGAAGTTCGCAGCTGCCTTGTTCTATGGCGTGTAATGCGTCTAGCTTTTCTATGATCCCCAAGAAGTCAGCAATGCTGGTTGTGCTATCTAATAGCTTTGAAGGTAACTGGGAGTAAAAGCCGATCGAGCCTTGTCTGGAAACACTGCCTGATGTGGGTTGTGTTTGCCCGACCAGTAACGAAAGCAGTAGTGACTTCCCAGCTCCATTTCTTCCAACTAGACCTGTAAGGCGCGTGTTCAGATTAAAGGTGATGTCTTTGAATAACCACTCACCAGTATCGAGCTGGAATGAGAGATTGTTGGCTAATATAGTAGGCATAAAAATACCTCCCTTTACGTGTAAACGAGTAAAAGGGGTGAGGCGCTTTTCTACATAGACTCCAACATAGGAGTCTAAGAATAGATCGCCAAGACGTTACTTAGGTAGATGACCAATCAAAGATAGAAAAGCTGCGCTGAGATAATTTCTGTCTTTGAGGTACAGTTCTGCAAGATACATGTTGTCAAAATACGGATCTTTAAGAACTTGATTTGTCGCGAAAATAGATGACGAAGTAACGCCCACTAACCCCGAGTGTCCAAATGATTTTTATAAAAATAAATCGGATGTCAGGATGTTAGTACTTCATTATGGCGTTATTCTCTTTTGAAATGATGGTGGGATGTTACTGAAAGAGAGTGCTTAAAGTCAATATGGTGATGTGATTAAAATGTATCCAAATAATTAAAGCGCCTATTTATAACCATGAGGCGCTTTAGAGTGTTCTTTGAAAGCAAGGGCTTCAACGAATGTGGAAATTACAGGTTTTGTCCGCCGACAGCTCGCCAACACATGTCAAAGCTATCGCTGATGTATTTGCCTGACTGCTCTGGTGGTAACTCATTCTGCTCAATCAACCAGTTTGCACAAATCAAAAAATGGCTATGGATGAAGTGCCTAACAAGGTTGATGTCTAACACCATCAGTTCACCAGCTTCTTGTCCTTTCAAAATGATCTCGTCTAACGATGCGAACATCTTTGAAACAATCACTTCTCGAGTTTGAGTCGTCGGGTCGAAATGAACATTGGTGAAGAACTTCATCGCAACTGGATTTTCTAACGCCCATTCAAGCCCTGTAATCCACATGAACTTAAAGGCTTGGTAGCGATCTTGTTCAGCGATTTCTGTGTGCTGGTCAAGGGTAGAAAATAGCTCTATTTTCAGTTCACGAAACAGTTCATCAATCAGTAGAGATTTGTTCTCAAAGTGATGGAACAGCGTTGCCTTTGCCACACCTGCCGTTTTCGCTATTTGTCCGGTAGATGTGCCCTCTAGCCCTTGCTGAGAGAAGAGCAGGAGCGCAGCATCTAGGATTTTTTGCCTTTTCGTAATCATCTATTTAGTACTTTGAACAGAATCTTTTTAATTGGGTTGTTGTAAGGAGGGTGCATTAACTTGGTGAAGTTAATTTTACCTCTACTTAGAACGGTTTTAGCATGACTAAAGGTCTTAAAGCCTTCAATGCCATGGTAGTGTCCCATGCCTGAAGGGCCTATACCACCGAACGGCGCGTCTTCTGCAGCCACATGCACCAAAGAATCATTAATACACACGCCGCCAGAGTGCGTGCTCGATAAGATTAGATCTTGAGTCTGCTTATCATGACTCATCAGGTACAAAGCAAGCGGACGTTCTCTTGTTGTGATGTAGCTGATCGCTTCTTCAATAGAATCATAAGGAACGATAGGCAGTACGGGGCCAAACAACTCTTCTTGCATTGCGAGCATGTCGTCGTTCACTTCGGTTAGAAGGTGTGGCGTCATTCTGTGGTTCACATCGTCTTGTGCTTGCTCGGTGACAGTGTGAACAACTGCGCCTTTAGATTGAGCATCTGTAATCACTCCCTTCAAACGATTGTATTGACGCATATCGATCACTGAAGTTAAGTCTTTGCTCTCAATGCCTGCTTTATACAGCTTTTTGAAGTACAGCTTATAAGCTGTGATGAACGCGTCGACTTTTTCTCGTGGTAATAAGATGTAATCGGGCGCCACGCAAATCTGGCCAGCGTTCAAGCTTTTTGCAAACAGGATGCGTTCAACGGCGTCAGCCACATCAAAGTCGGGAGCAATAATCGTTGGAGACTTGCCGCCCAATTCCAAGGTTACAGGCGTTAAGTTATCGGCTGCTGCTCTCATGACGTGCTTACCCACAGAGGTCGAGCCAGTAAATAGAATATGGTCAAACGGGAGCTGGCTAAATTTAGCGGAAACGTCAGCTTCGCCTTCGATAATCGCGACTTGATCTTCACTAAAGCCTTCGGCCAGCATAGCTTTTAAAACTCGGTTGGTCACTGGAGTGAACTCAGACATCTTGAGCATTGCAGTATTACCTGCCGCCAGCGCCGTGATGAGAGGACCTAAAGAGAGCATCACCGGGAAGTTCCAAGGAACAATGATACCGACAACACCAACTGGTTGATAATGAATCGTGATCTTCGCGGGTGTCAGCATTAAGCCTGCTTTTCTGCGAGATGGCTTCAACCATTTCTTAAGGTTCTTCAGGCTGTAATTGATCTGGTGAAGAGAAGGGGTGATATCAGCAATCAAGCTGTCGTGTTTTGCTCGATGGCCATAATCTTCAGATACTGCCTCAATCAACTGCTCTTGATAGCGCATTAGCAACGCTTTTAATTCTGAGAGGTTTTTTCTTCTCTGCTCAAGCGTTGGATTAACATTACAGCGGTAGTGATCTTTTTGTCGGTTGAACATTTGATCCATGTCGTTGATGCTCGACGTGTTTGGTTCAAGGTCTAGATTATGGCTCATAGTATTCCCTAAATTCGAAAGCTGACCGATTGGTCGGTTGAATTTACAAGAAGATCGAATCGAATACAAGATATGCACGAGAAAAGTTCAATAATTGAGCGGCTACAACATTGAAGTGAGCGAGTTTTAGTTGGAAGAACGAAGTGTTTATAGGTATCGAATCACGGGATACAAGTTGTGTTTGTGATAGCGAGAGTTCAGATTGGGAAGTGCGCATATTTGTCACAACCCTGACCAGATTAGCTAAGAATTTTATGTGTCTTTGGTATTTTATTCACCTGATTCTTTGTTAGAAAGTGCTTTAAATCTAATGCGCTTCAGCCTGTTTTTTGGCCTAAAACCTTGTAATACCTTACCTGTCACTTTAAGTCGGGTCGACGATAAAAAAACGTAATCGTAACCACAAATATCAATGGTTGGACTCACTCTTAATAATATCGGTTAATGCAGCCAACAAATCGTTTTCGAACGTTTTTTGTTGGGTTATACCTCGCTATTCCAATGAGGTATCTTCTGTCGATGGCCCTATAGTGTGAGGTCTCTAGAATTGGAAAATTCGGTTAATTTGGAACGCATCCGTGCTGAGTATAATGTAAAGCACTGGAGCCAAGGTTTTTATGGAATTGATGATAATGGCGAGGTGTATGTATCACCGAGCGAAACCGATCATCAAGTTCCGCTAAGTCAGATCGTAAAACAGTTAGAGCAGAGAAATATTGGTTTGCCTGCTCTTGTGCGTTTTCCTCAAATAGTGCATCAACGTGTGCACAATATCTGTAACGCATTTAACCAAGCGATCGATGAATATCAGTATGACAACCGTTACTTGCTTGTTTACCCGATTAAAGTTAACCAACAAAAAGAAGTGGTTGATGAGATCTTAGCGAGCCAAGCTCAATTAGAGCAAAAGCAGCTAGGCCTAGAGGCGGGCAGCAAGCCTGAACTATTAGCGGTATTGGCACTGGCTCAAAAAGCGAGCTCGGTGATCGTGTGTAACGGTTACAAAGACAGAGAATACATCCGTCTTGCTCTTATTGGCGAAAAGCTGGGTCATAAAGTATTTATCGTTCTAGAGAAGCTATCTGAGCTTGATCTTGTTCTTTCTGAAGCGAAAGCGCTTGGCGTGAAACCTCGTTTAGGTCTACGCATTCGTCTTGCATCTCAAGGTGCAGGTAAATGGCAAGCAAGTGGTGGTGAGAAGTCGAAATTCGGTTTGTCTGCATCACAAGTATTGACCGTTATTGAACGCTTGAAAGCAGAAGATCAACTCGATGTTCTAGAGTTAGTGCATTTCCATCTTGGTTCACAAATGGCCAATATTCGTGATGTGCGAAATGGTGTGAGCGAAGCGGCTCGTTTCTACTGTGAACTGCGCGATATCGGTGCTCAATTGAAGTACTTAGATGTTGGTGGTGGTTTGGCGGTTGATTACGACGGCACACGTAGCCAGTCTTCAAACTCAATGAACTACGGCTTGCTTGAGTACGCTCGCAACATCGTAATGACAGTAGGGGATATTTGTAAGCTCTACAATCAGCCGCAACCTGTGATCATTTCTGAATCTGGTCGTTCGTTGACTGCGCATCACGCTGTGCTTGTTACTAACGTGATCGGTACAGAAAGCTATTCTCCGGAAGATATGGCTGCGCCTGAAGCTGACGCACCAATGTTGCTAAACAACATGTGGAAGAATTTCTTAGAGCTAGATGCGGGTAATGATGACCGCGCGCTGATTGAGATCTACAACGACACGCAAAGTGATATCGCAGAAGCACACAACCAATTTGCGACGGGTATGCTGAACCTTCAGCACCGTGCTTGGGCAGAGCAGATGTCTTTGCGCATTAACTACGAACTTAGCTCTCGAATGAGCACTAAGAACCGTTACCACCGTCCTATTTTGGATGAGTTGAGCGAGCGTTTGGCTGATAAGTTTTTCGTGAACTTCTCGCTGTTCCAATCGTTGCCAGATGCTTGGGGTATCGATCAGGTGTTCCCTGTATTGCCTCTAAGTGGTTTGGATAATGCGGATGAGCGACGCGCTGTAGTACTGGATATCACATGTGATTCTGACGGTACGATTGATCAGTACGTAGACGGTCAAGGTATTGAAACAACGCTGCCAGTGCCGGCATGGAACCCTGATGAACCATACCTGATGGGCTTTTTCTTAGTAGGCGCATACCAAGAGATCTTGGGTGATATGCATAACCTATTTGGTGATACCCACAGTGTAGTGGTGAATGTTGATGAAAGTGGCCAAGCGAATATCGACTACATCAATGAAGGCGATACGGTTGAAGACATGATGCGTTATGTTCACATTGATACGGATCTGATTCGTCAGAACTACAAAGATTTGGTCACGGCGAAAGTACCAGCACAAGAGCAACAAAGCGTACTTGAAGAGTTAGAGCAAGGCTTGATGGGTTACACCTATCTTGAGGATTTTTAATGAACGATCTATTTACCAAACCAGATTACTCGCTGTATTCCAATGCGATGACGTTTATGCGTCGTCCACTGGTGCAGAACCCAATCGATAACGACGCTGACGTGGTTGTGTTGGGCGCGCCGTTAGATATGGCGACATCAGGCCGCCCGGGTGCTCGCATGGGGCCTGATGCGATTCGTCGTGCGTCGGTAAACTTGGCGTGGGAAGGCAAAAAATTCCCTTGGGACTTCAATGTATTTGAACACACCTCGGTGATTGATGCTGGCGATCTTGTGTTTGATTGCGGTGATGCTGAAGACTTAACTCAGCGTTTAGAAGCAGCCGCTGATGCGATTCT